>JAKPMW010000336.1 GCA_029548715.1 Spirochaetota bacterium
CCCAGACCACAACCTGGACCGCAGTGATCAGGATGAGAGTCGTATTGTCAACCGGCTTCGAGCCGGCAGGCAGACCAAGACCGAGCTGCCGGACCAAGGCCCAGATCGCGAAGCCAAGGGCAGCACAGGCCATCAGGCCCAAAGGCAAGAGAATCCAGGGATTGCGGAATTTTTGTTCTTCATGAAACAAGGCTGTACCGTCACCGAAGCTCATCGTGTCCTCCTGTTTCTGCGGTCCAATCTATCACATCACCGGACATGATTCCAGTCTGACCGCACCCCTCAGCGGATGTAGCGCACGATGCCGATCAGATGTGCGGCACTCCCGCCCAAGACAAAGAGGTGCCAGATCGGATGGTGATACGGCAGGCGGCGCCAGGCATAAAAGATCACACCCACGGTATAGGAGAGTCCGCCGATTCCCAGCCAGATCAAGAGCCCACGGGGAAAAACCTCAAGCATCGGCCCGAGAGCAAACAGGACGGCCCACCCCATGGCCAGATAGATCACCACCGAGAGGATGCGAAGCTTCCCCATGAAAAATATTTTGAACACCGTTCCAAGAACCGCCATGGATGTGACAGCGACGAAGAGCGGGATTCCGACATGATCGGGCAAAAAGAGCAACGAAAAGGGTGCGTAGGTCCCGGCAATCAGCCAGTAAATGGCGATATGATCAAGCCGGTGGAAGATGGCCTTGATGCGCTGCCCCGTACAGGCATGATAGAGGGTCGAAGCCTGGTACATGAAGACCAACGCTGCGCCGTACATCCCAAGACTGACTACCTCACGGGTACTGGCACCGGCCGCCAGGTGCCCAATAAAAAATGAGAGGGCGATCAGGCTCCCCGCCAGACCGATCCCGTGGGTGATACTGTTGGCGATCTCCTCACCCAGTGTCTGCACCCGCTTTCCAAGCTCCCGGGCTTTCTCTCGTGCCGCTGTCATTCATGCCTCCCCGGGAATATTCCCGTCCATCAAACATAGCATCGAGCCGGGCAAGATTACACATTCCCGGTCCAGTCTTCAAACCGCAAGCCAGGGACACGGACAAATTCCTTGCAATTATTCGTCACAAGACAAAGATTGCGTGTCAGACATTGTGCTGCAATCTGCAAATCGTACGGGCCAATCAGGATCCCCCTCGCCTGAAGGAAGGCTCGAACCTCTCCGTACGCACGGCAATCATCGACTGAAAAGGGAAGAATTTCAAACAGGGACAAAAACTGCAGGAGGACAAGTCGGTTTTTTTCCGGATACAGACTTTTTGCAACTCCGAACTCCAGCTCGGCAACAGAGATAGCGGAAACAGCCAGTGAAAAGGGCTCTTCCTGTTGCACACGCCGCTCCATCAGGGGAAATTTCTTTTTAACAAGAAAGATGCAGATATTGGTATCAAGCAGATACCTCACAAGGATTCCCTGACCTGTAGCCCCGGCTGCTCCCTGCCATGCTCAAAAACATCAGGAGAGAAACTGTCCAGACTCTCCCGAAACGCGGACCACGGATCGTGCTTGGGAACCATCACTATGACCTTGCCGATCTTGTTGATATACATTTCGCTGTCGTCAACGGCATACTCCCTGGGAATCCGGATGGCCTGGCTGTTGCCGCTGCGAAATACCTTTACTGTATGCATGCGAGTCCTCCTCTATTGAGTATATACCCGTGTGCATACAAAAACAAGATCCGGACAGGCGCTTGCAGACCGACGGCGGAACGGGTATACTGTGCGTATGATCAAGAGGGTGGTACACAGAGATCGATTGGATAGCGATCAAGCGGCACGAGACCGTAACTGGTGGCTCTCCCGGCCTCCGGCCGAACGCATCGAGGCGGTCAATCAGCTCTGGAGGATGCGCCATGGACCCGAACGACGACTTCAGAGAGTTGCTCGAGTTATTCAACGCCCACAGGATTGAATACGCGGTCGTGGGGGCACTGGCTCTGGCGTGGTATGGACATCCTCGGTACACAGGGGATATCGACCTCTTTGTCAAACCAGATCCGGACAATGCCCGAAAAATCATTGCAGCGCTTGATCAATTCGGATTCGGCGGACTGGGAATCACCATTGAAGATTTCACAACACCCGATCGTGTCATCCAGCTCGGTGTTCCACCCGTCCGGGTTGACCTATTGACTTCATTAAGCGGTATCACCTGGGACCAGGTATCCAGCGGATCGGTCAATGGTGAATATGCCGGAGTGCCTGTGCGATATATCGGGAAAGCGGATTATATACGCAACAAACAAACCGTTGGCCGACACAGGGACCTGGCCGATATCGAGGCCATCAGCCAGGATCTCTGACGAGCCCTGTCCTTCCGCGCTGGACGAGGCGGGCTACGACCAGAAAGGCCAGACCGCTGGCGGTGATGGCAATAGTGATGATTTCAAGGCCTGTTTTAAGACTGGCGAGATCGGAGACCCAGCCGACAGCGGCAGGACTGAGGGTGTCCCCGATCAGGTGAATCACGAGGACATAGGCGGCAAAGGCGGAGGCCCGCATCCGGGGCGGGACGATCTCGTGGATCAGGGCCGTCAGGGGACCGTGGTAGGCGGACATCAGGGCCCCGGCCAGAAAAGCTGATGCAAAAAAGAGGATACCCGCTGTCCCCATCCCGGAAACAAAGTCCGCAAAGAGTGTCCCGTCCAGTCCGACAAACCACGGGCCTTCCCATCCGGCCTGGATTCCACCAAAGAGGATCGGCCCGGCCAGTGTCAGGGTACCAGCCAGGACAGCCGCCCGTCCCCACGAATGACG
>JAKPMW010000341.1 GCA_029548715.1 Spirochaetota bacterium
TCTTTCCACCCTATCTCGTGCAGCTTTTCGTCAAGCACGTATCCCGCACACCGGCTGTCTCGAGCAGCTATGACGTGGGACAGTTTGTCATTCTCTCAAGCCGCGAAGTCGCACGTGTCCTGGCCAATATTCCCGGCAAACCGGACAAGCCGGATGTGCTCATCGTCCGCTCGGGAGACGGCAGTGATGCTGTCCCCCCCTGGAAGCTCTCGCTCTCGTCCGACCCGGTGCGTTCAATCGCAAAACGGATCTCCGGTGAACTCCAGGCGCAGATGGAAAAGCGCTACCCCGACACAGGTGCTGGTTGAATGCGCCGGATTGCCCACACCCTGACTGTGCTTCAGCACTGGGAAAAAAAGGCCGGAACATCATCCTCCGGACTCGCACAGGGTCTGATGTTTCAGGCCCGCAGACTCAGGATCAGGCTGAGCTGGAGCTTTACACAGGCTGTCCTCGCGGGACGGTATGATGGCGAAGCCAACGAGCTGCTGAGGGATCTGGCCAGCGAGATATCCGACAGGGGATACCTCTCGCTGCTGTATTCGCTCTACGACCTGAGCGAACGGATCCGCCAGCAGGAAACAAGCCGGCGTCTTTCAGCCCGGACAAAACGCCGGACAAGCCTTGAAGAAAAAATGCAGCAGGCCCATCCGGCCCGGTATCGCAGACTGAGGGAGGCATTGTGCGAAGAGGCCCGCCTGCGCGGACTCGATCTTCCCGAATCAATGCTGCGCGATCATTGCCATATCTTCAGACAGCACTTCGACTGGTCTACGGCCCCCCGGCTCAAAAAACTCCTCGCCCTCAGCGAAACGGATTTTTATCGCCTGATGTGCCAGTTCGCCTCGGCCCTGGCCATCGCGGCCGATGGCTGGAAAAACGGGAACCGGTTTGACTGGAAGCGCTTTGGCTATGCCGGCTTTGACCGTTCGGACTACAGGGCCTTTCTTGGCGAACGCAGACGCCATCTCGACTCGCTGGGCCTGGCCCACGACGCGGACAGCGAGACAATCCGGCGCCAGTTCAAGGCCCTTGCCAAACAGCACCATCCCGACCTGGGAGGAAGCCCGGAGCGGATGCGCGAACTCAACGAAGCATACTCGGCCCTGATGCAAAATCCGTTTGACAGCCCAAACCAGGCCCGCTGACACCCGTACCGGCTGTATCAGGCCTCAGCGTGCCCGATACAGCCTGGCCATGATGCTTGCATACAGCATCTTCTCTTCTTCGGAGCGGTCTTCTATCCGCTCCTTGAGGCCCTCCGTCAGTCCATAGAGGTGCTCCACCGTCTTGCGCCGAACCGCCTCGCCCATACTGCCGGGACGAAGCGCATCCTCGGCCATAATTTCGACAAACAGCACTGCCAGCATGGGTGTGCCGGCTGCCGTAAAAAATCTGACGCGCTCGGAGACAGCCGCATGGTCGTGAGGACGGACGGCAGCGGCACCCCACTCCTCACGGATCCGGCGCAAGGCGATGGCCTTGAGTTCGCTTTTTGCAGCATCCATGTGCGCATGAAACCGTGGCATGGACATGGAGGCAAAGGCCGGCTCGAACAGCCTGGGGGCAACGTCATACCCCTTGAGCAGGGAACAAAACTCGGCATGAAGGCTTTCCTGCGAGGCATTGGCCAGGACTGCAATCAATTCGGGCAGAATGGCCGGTGGCGACTGGAAGTCCATCGAGCGGATCAGGGTCATCAGCGCAGCACCATTCGTCTCCGCAGTGGCTCCCAGAATCCCGCGGGCCGCCCTGTCAGGGACCTTTTTCCCCATCCAGGCAGAAAACACACTGACCGCACGTTCGGTCCCCCCCGGTTGTGCGCACATGGCCTGCACCATCGCCCGCAGACGGAGCGCGTTGGTCACGCTCCCATACCACTCAGCCCCGCGGCCAAGCCTGGCTTCAAAAACATCCGCCATATCCCGCAGACTCGCAGAAGAAAATACCTCCTGCATCCTCTGCAGGTCCTGCCGGTCCCCGTCAAGCAGGGAATCGAGCTCACCCCTGCCTCCGCAGGAAACGAGAAACCCGCATACCACCACACAATACTTCAGCCAGTTCATCTTGAGTTGTCACACCTCATGCTGATATGCTGCCTGCCGGGGTTACACCCCGGCCAGTTCCTGCGCAAGCCGCTCGCCAATCCAGACCACTTCATGCACCATCTCGAGCATGGTGGCTTCGGTAAAGGTCTCCGGTGCCACCGCCAGCAGGACCAGGTCATCATCCATCAGGGCTACCCTGGCGTAGCGCAGGTCGGCCGCCAGCCTGAGCATCCGCTCAAGCCGGGCCACGGCCTTGTCCCCCCGGTAATCACCGATCCGGGTAAAAAACGCAAGCAGGGCCTCCCTCTCGCCGTCACCGGAAGAACAACTGTTCAGTCTGAAAAAGAGCACACGCGAACGCTCATCGTCAACGGGAATCTCCAGCACCCAGACATCCCCGTCCTTCTTGCTCACGCCGCCCACTGCCTGCGCAAAATCGAGCATCAGTGTTTCGAGTGTCATGGACACACCCCCGTATTGTAGACTGGTCATACCTTAGCACAAGCCGGATAACGAATGCAAGGCCGGCCTGCGCATTTTTTATGGGGAACACAGCCCGGCCTGCTTTGGCTATCTTGAATACAGATGACGGGCGAAAGGCGGGTGACGGTTATGGACAAACTCTCAACGACCGTTGACACACTCATCGTCAATCTCGTCGAATCGTACCATCGCGGGGGCGCCAACGGGATCAACGGGAAGCTGATCCCCTCGCGGGAAAGCATCATCACGATCCTCCGGACCCTGCAATCCCTCCTCTTCCCCGGGTTTTACGAGGAAGAGCCAATCAACGAAAGCACCATCAAGAGCATTACCGGGCAGCGCCTTTTCTTCGTCTACCGCCGGCTGGCCGAAGAAATCGAAAAAGGCATCTGCCATGACTGCCAGGAATCTGGATCATGCCAGTCGCACGAGACATGCCGGGCACGGGCCCACACGATCTCCATGCTCCTGCTCGAACAGCTTCCCGGTATCCGGGAGATGCTCCTCAAGGATGTGGATGCCCTCTTTGAGGGAGACCCTGCCGCCAAAAGCCGGTCCGAGATCATCCTGGCCTACCCCGGACTGGCGGCCATCTCGGCCTACCGGATCGCCCACGTCCTCTACCGTGAAGGCGTCCCCCTCATCCCGCGCATGATGATGGAACACATCCATCACGAAACCGGAATCGATATCCATCCGGGAGCCGCCATCGGGGAGAGCTTCTTTATCGACCACGGGACCGGGATCGTGATCGGCGAGACAACCGTCATCGGGCAGCATGTCAAGATCTACCACGGAGTCACCCTTGGTGCGTTTTCGGTCGCCAAGGATGGCGCCAACACCAAGCGGCACCCGACCATCGAGGATGACGTGACCATCTATGCGGGTGCCACCATCCTCGGGGGAGAAACAGTCGTCGGCCGGGGCTCGGTCGTGGGCGCCAATGTCTGGCTGACCCACTCGGTCCCCGAATATTCCAAAGTCAAATAGACCTGTCAAGCGAGGTTTCCATGCATCTCAACCATGGCACAGACCACTCACCCGCACGGCGGCCAGGCCGGTACAACATGGCCGTGCTTGCAATTGCCGCCCTGCTGATCCCCCTGCTTGCGGCCTGCTCATCCAGTACCCAGCTCCCCCCCGAGGTGCTTCAGGCCCGGGCCCTGGATGAGGCCGGAAAACCTGACGAAGCCCGGGCCCTGCTTGAAAAGGTCGAGGCAAGCCAGCTCGACAAGGCCGTCTATTCGTTCGAACTGGCAATGCTTTCACTCAAACACTATGACGAATTTTTCAAGGGAAAAATCCGGACCATCATGATGACAAATCCGGGGTTCAAGCCCTTCGGCCGGGCCGTCCGGATGAATGATGTCGAGGGCAGGGAACTCGGATACCTCCTGCGCGACCTCTCCCACGCGATCGAAATTCTGGACCGGGCCATCAGCCGGGACAGGACGTACACCCAGGCCTGGCTCGAAAAAGCCAACTGCCTGGCCGAGATGGGCAGCTTCGAACCCGCCCTCGCGACCCTCTCCAACGCCGGCCGTGTGCTGCCCGATGATTCGCGGATTCCCTACCTTGCGGGCAGCATCCTGCTGCACACCGGCAA
>JAKPMW010000349.1 GCA_029548715.1 Spirochaetota bacterium
CTGGACAGCATGCTGGATACGGTCATCAACAGGCTGCATGCATGATGGTAATGGTTGACACGGAGGGTACACCATGTTTCGCGTAACGACAGGGATGTTGAAAGATACAATGCTCTATAATCTGGGTGTCTCGCATCGCGAGATGAACACAGCCCAAAACCAGATCGCCACCGGAAAGAAGGCGGAGTTTCCCCACCAGGATCCGTCCGGGACGATCAACTCCATGCTTTTCAAGTCACGGATCACCGAACTGGGGCAGTTTCAGGAGAACATTGATGATGGTGAGTCACGCCTGCGTTTTTACGATACAGCGCTCCAGTCAACGGGTGACATCCTCCAGCGGCTGAAGGAACTCTCGGTTCAGGCGGCAAACGGATCATACAATGATGACGATCGCAAGATCGCAGCCGCTGAGGTTGATCAGCTTCTCAAGCAGATGATCGATATCGCCAATACACGCTACAAGGACGAAACCATCTTTTCCGGTTTCAAGACAGGGGAGCTTCCTTTCAAGCCGGTCTACGAAAAGGTGCCCAATTCACCCCACGCGCTGATCAGCAAGATCGAATACCAGGGTGACATCGGCATCCAGAAGCGTGAAATCGAACAGGAACAATATGTCGGAGTCAATCTCCCGGGAAACAGGGTGTTTTGGGGGGATGAGATGCGGCTTTCCTCAACGACACCCGGGACCGACTACAGGGCCGCCCGGGACCAGGTCTTCAGGATTGACGGTGTGCCTGTCGAGGTCAAGGCCGGGGATACCCTGGCTGTCATCGTGCAGAAGATCAATGCCACGCATATCCCCGTGCACGCCTCGATTGACAATACCAGGGGGGCAAACCTGATCGTGCTTGAAACGACCGATCCCCATCAGGTCTGGATCGAGGACATCGAGGGTGGAAGCGTGATGCAGGACCTGGGACTGATCGCACGGGGGAGCAATCTGCCACCGAAGAACTACTCGCCCACAGCCCGTGTCTCGGGAGGCTCGATTTTTGACCAGATCGTTGACTTTCGCAATGCGCTCCTCTCGAATGATGTGGACGCGCTTGGTTCAAAACACATGGGCCGGCTTGAAAACGCGATCAAGCAGATCAGCCGTTATCGGGGCGAGGTGGGCGCATTGGATGCCCGGCTGGACTCGGTCAAGAAGAGACTGGCCATGGATCAGGTCAATATGACCGATGTCCTCTCGCGGACCGAGGATATCGATATGGCCGAAGCGATCACCCGCCTGCGGATGCTCGAGAGCATCGAGCGTTCGGCGATGCAGATCGGTGGCCGGATCATCCCCCAGACACTGTTGGATTTTCTCAGGTAAGTGACCAGTGATGGTCCTATCCTGTGGCTATTTCGCCAATCAATACAACCAGGAGTGACAGCTTGCGAACGATCAGATCCAGAGTGTTCGGCGAGGTTGAGGTTTCAGAAAAGCAGTGCATTGCGTTTCCCGACGGAATACTCGGGTTCGAATTTATCAAGGAGTATTACCTCCTTGATATCGACAACAGTCCCTTTTATTCCCTTCAGGCCTCGGGCGAAAGCGAAATTGCCTTTATCCTGATCCAGCCGGCGACCTTTGTCCGGGACTACAGGCTCAGCATCGGAGCCGCTGACATGGAGGCGCTTGGCGCCAGGTCTGTCGATGAGCTTCTGGATTTTGCGATTGTGACTGTTCCGGAAAACCCGGCCCAGATGACCGCCAATCTGCAGGGTCCGATCGTGATCAACAAGAAGACCCGGGTTGCCCGGCAGATTATCAGTCTCAATGAAGAATACTGCACGAAACATCCCATTCTGGCAGCGCTTCAGGAGAAGAACAGGGAGGGCGGCTGATGCTTGTTCTCTCACGCAAGACGAATCAGTCCATCATGATCGGAGACGGAATCGAAATCCGGATAGTGGACATCAAGGGCGATCAGGTCAAGATCGGAATCAATGCCCCCAAGCAGGTAGCTGTCTACCGCAAGGAGGTGTATGATGAAATCAAGTCGCAAAACATTGCAGCCGCCCAGGCGGGAAGCCTCGACCTGAGCGGTTTTACGGCCCTCGGAAAGAAAAAGTCCGGGCTTGGGCTGGACGATGGCGATGAGGGCTGATACGCATAATTGAATCGCACGAATGTCATGTGTATCCCGGATTGTTCCCGCGTGCTGGCTTTTGCCCGGCGAAAAGGATAGATTTCGGGGATACTCTCCAGCGGTAGAATGCATGCAGACCCGATCCGGCCGTTTTTCCATCATGTTTGTCGTGTTTACGGCCCTGTTTTGCTTCGGGCTCTACAGTACGGCGCGCTCGATTCTCCTCCAGCCCATCTCCGAGGATTTTTCGGTCAGCTATACGGGCAGCGGACTGATGTTTCTCATCTCGTTTTTGAGTGTGCTCCTGACCAATCTGGCCGCCGGGCGGCTGATGCAGCGTTTCGGAATGCGGGTTGTCTATGTGGCCAGCATCGCCGGGATCTCGCTGGTTCTTCTTGTCCAGTCACTGGCCGGTGACTACCTCCTGTTTTTGGCCAGTACCTTTGTGCTGACGCTCTTTACCTCGGGGCAAAACCTGGCAGGCAATTCCATCGTGGCGACGGCCTTTGCCGGGGACGGCGGAGCGCGGCTCAACCTGATGCATGTCTTTTACGGCCTGGGCTCGCTGGCAGCCCCCCTCTTCGTCGCGCTCCTCGCATCCGGGGGGGAGCCCTCTGTTCCCCATCAACTGTGTGCAGCGGCCCTGCAACCGGAGGGGGCATCCGGCGGGCTTGACTGGCGGGGAATCTTTGTCGTTCTGGCGATCCTCTTCGGCTCTGTATTATTCTGGTATCCATTTTACCGTTTCCGGATGCAGGAGAGTGCGACCGTGGCCACGGGCGGGGCGGGATTCAGGCATGCCCTGGCTGACCGGCATCTGCTCAAAATCACCCTGGCCGTCCTTTTTGCGGCTGGCTACGAGGTCTCCGTCTCAAGCTGGCTGGTCTATACCCTCAAGCAGGGCGCGGGAGTCAGTCCGGCCCAGGCGGGCCTGGCGATCGCCGTCTTTTTTGCCGGGCTTGCCGCGGGGCGGGCCAGTGGAAGCTGGCTGGCCAAAACCGGGCGGCTTGATTCGCTGCTCTATCCGCTCGCGATTGTCCAGGCTCTCCTGGCTGTCTCGTCACTGCTCTTTCTTGAGGCCCTGCCCGGGCTCTTTGCCCTGGCCGGCCTGACCTCATCCATATTTTTTCCAACACTGTTTTACAAGGTGGCGCAGGAGTGCCATTCCTCTGCGGCGGGGGCTGTCTATCTGACCGGGGCCGGACTCGGGGTGGCCCTCTTTCCCTTTCTGGTCGGGGTGGCCGGCGACCTGATCGGGATCCGCTGGGCCCTTGTGGCCGCCGTCATCTGCGCCATCATGCTCGTGCCGGCCATCCGGAGCGTTTTGGGGAACAGAAGCCAGTCCACTGGAGGTGCCGCATGAGACCGATGCGGATCAGGGTCGTTTGCGATTCGTCATTCGCCGAAGAACTGGCCGGGGCCTTTGCGGAGCTGCATGAGCTTGAGTGGTCCGCCGAGATGCGCCCGGGCAGTCCCGTCAGGATCGTGCAGATCCTCTGCGAGCCTGCTGCTGTTCCGCAAGAAACCCTTGCCAGTCTTGCCGCCTTTTTGGGCCAGGAGCTAACCCCTGAGATGATGCCACGCCTTGCCCTGCGACCGGTGCGCAAAAACTGGGATCAGGCCTGGAAACGGTTTTTCCGCGGGCGGGTTGTGGCCGGCCGCTTCTGGATCGGACCCCCCTGGGAGACTCGGGAAAATATCCCCCCGGGTCTTGTTCCCCTCGTGATCGACGCGGGGACGGCCTTTGGCACCGGCCATCATCCCACCACCGAGCTGGTCCTGGCCCTCCTGACAGAGACCGGCTGTGACGGGGCGCGGGTGCTGGATGCCGGGACGGGAAGCGGTGTCCTGGCGATCGCGGCCTGTCTCCTCGGGGCAGACCGGGTTACGGGGTACGACATCGATCCCGCAGCGACGGAACAGGCCCGGACCAATGCCGCTGCCAACGGGGTTGAGGGACGGATCAGCCTGCATGCCTGCACCATCCAGACCCTCCCGCAGGGCGGTCCCTGGGACCTGATCCTGGCCAACATGCTTCCTGCGCAGTTTGCGGCCGTCGCTGACCAGGCGACAGCCCTGCTTGCACCCGGGGGACGGATCATCTTTTCGGGGATCCTGAGCGAGGTCTGGCCCGGGACGCGTTCGCTGATCGAAGACTGCGGCCTCAAGGTCACGCGGGTGATTGATGACGGGAAGGACCAGGGCGGCTGGACAGCCTGTCTGGCTTGTCGTCTGTAGACGGCTTGTCGTCCGCTGACGGCTTGTCGTCCGTAAGACTTGCCCCGGGTACGTGCCGGGGATGATCTTTACCGGGTACGCAATATTGCCACGTGCAACCGGGTGAGGTGGGCCTGAATGAAGCTGGTCATCAATGCGGACGACTACGGCATGCGGGCATCCATTGACGCAGCGGTTGAGAGCCTGTTCGAACTTGGAGTTTTGCAAAGTGCCTCGCTGCTCGTGACGGGTGCCTCTGCCCGTGATGCGGGGGCCTTTCTTCGGTCCCATCCTGAATGTGGAGCCGGGCTCCATCTTGACCTTGACTCAATTTTTTCCGCTGCCGGCTTTGGCAAGGACGATCACGGCCGCTTTCTTGTTCCGGACATCTTTTTCGAGCAGGAAGAGGTCACAGCAGCCATCCACGACCGGACCCTGGCCCAGCTTGAGAGCTTTCGTCTCATGACGGGGCGGACCCCTGATCACCTGGACGGCCATCACCATGCCCACCTCTTCATCCCCGTCCTCGGGATTATCCTGCCCCTCCTCAGGCAGCACCGGGTCCCCGCCATCCGTTGTCTCTCCTCCTTTTACCCGACAGGCTGGCAGGCCGGTGCCGCACGCGAGCTGATCCGCGAGGCCGGGCTTGTGACCACGAGACTGTTTTTTGAGGGCGTGGACCTGCCCGGTCCCCAGGACGCCTGCTCGGCCGAGGTGATGGTGCACCCGGCCATGCCCGTTGCCGCCGAGGAAAAATGGCGTGCGCGTGAGTATGCAGCCCTCGCTGATGAGGCCTTCCGTCTCCGGCTGGTCTCCGCGGGCTACGAACTCTGCACCTTTGCCGATCTGGCGGCTGTTCCATGTCAGTGCGACTGAGGGGACGGGCTTGTGCCCTCTGGCTGTGTGCGGTCACCCTTCCGCTGGCGGGCGCACCCATGCTTCCGCAGGATCTTGCCACCCGGCCCTGGGCCGGCAGCGGCGGGCAGGGACTGATGCTTGAGGCCGGAGTCACAGCCCTTGACGCCAGTTCCGCCAGCAGTTTTGCCTTTGGATCATACGACACATTCGGATTCGGTCTCTTCAGGGATGGGGATCTCTTGGGCTGGCGCTTTTCGGGCGGGCTCTCCCTCCCCGGGGGGCTGGCGGCCGGGATCTCCCTGCGTCTGACCGCGGGCGAGGGCTGGACCGATGCCAGTGCCGACCTGGGCCTGGGCTGGGCCCTCGGGCAGAGCGTGCTGGCAGAAATCAGCATCGAAAATGCCGTCCTTTCGCGAGATGCCGCTGGACGGATCACTCCCGGATACCGTTTCGGCCTGCTTTTCGGGGCAGCCGGGGACTGGCTCGGTTTTGAACCCTGGCTGCGGTTTCCGGTTGGAAGCGGAAGCGTCGACGCAGGCGCCCGTCTGGTGCTGCTGCCCCTGTCGGGCTTGCGGCTTGAGGCGGGATGGACATACGAGGATGGACGCCACGGATTTGTGGCCGGTCTGGGGATTGGCTTTGGCGATCTTTTGGTCAGGGGCAGGGGGGAACGGCGTCCGGATAGCACAAGGGCCGGCCTGTCCCTTGTGCTCGGTGATCACCGGACCGGTTCGCTGGCCGGTCAGGCTGCGCTCTGTCTCGAAGTGAGCGTGGCGGGCGAAATGGCCGAGACGGGAAAGGGCGGCAACGCCCTCCTGGGGCTGGCCGCCCGGGCCGGCTTTGCCCGCCAGCTCTGGGCCATCCGCAGGGCGGCCCGGGATCCCCGGGTGCGGGCGGTCCTTGTCCATCTCCGGGCCAACGGTTTAGGCTGGGCCCGCAGCGAAGAGCTGATGCAGGCCCTGCGTGCATTCCGCGCCAGCGGGATTCCCG
>JAKPMW010000356.1 GCA_029548715.1 Spirochaetota bacterium
CCGAAATGAAATCCGGCACCACCGAGGGATCTCCCACCATTCATGCCGATGCCAGCCCGATGCTCCTGATGCTGACCGGGTCATGGCATCTGGCTCCGGCGGACTGGATCGACATCGGCCTCGGACTCTGCTTTGGGGGTATCCCCCCCTACGGCGGAGAAAACTCCGAAATGATTGCCCGCGAGCTGGCCCAGGGACCGACATTCAGTTATACCATGCGGGACCTCTCCCACTGGGCCATCACCGGCCTGAGGGTGGCCGTCACCCTGCGAGTCTACCGTGACCTGCTTGTGACTCTCGACTGGCTGAACACCTTTTATCTGGACACCCTGCGCTTTGAGGGATTTGTCAATTCTGTTGGAATCAGCGGAACTATCCGCCTCGAACTCTGGTAAGGAAGGTCGACATGCGCTCATCCTGTATCATTACCGTCCTTCTGACGACATTCCTTGTCTCTTCCCTTTCCGCACAATCGCAGCCACCGGTCCTCTCGTCTGTGCTGACAAACGCCGGAGACGGCAAGACCATTCCCGTGCGCGAGTGGTTTGCCGATCTTGCCCGGCGCCACGGGATGGCTCTGGACGATCGCCTGCCGTCCGGCTATGCCCTCATGCTGCCCAGATTGTGGAATGTCGGAGACACCCTGGGGCACATCCTCGGATCTGCCTGCCTCCTTGCCGGGGACCTGGTATATACCATTGAAGACTCACGCCTCATCCTGAAAAAAAATGACGGTGCAACCCGCCTGTCGGATCTTCCCGGGCAACGCTCTTCCAGACCTCTCCAGAAAAACGACTTGCTGCTGTCGGTTGGACCGTTTTTCCCGATGAGTAACGGATTTGACCTGTACCTGCCCCCAAGCGACAAGCGGTACGAAAAGATTCTCTACAACGATGTATCCCTGCGTCTTGACTGGATGTTTGCCACGCACTTTTCGCTCTCCGGCCTGCTCGCATTTTCTGAAATATCAATGCAAATGTACCGAATTGACACCGGGGCACAGGAATCCGAACAGAGGGTCGAGACCAGTCTGGCGGTACTCGGAATCAATTACTGGATCAATCCCCAGCGCGACCTCGGCATTTTCCCCGGGTTGGCACCGTTTGGAGAGCTTGACCTGGCCTTCGGCCTGTATGCCGGAATCATGCATGCTGTCCCCGACGGCTCAATGTATGTCATTGTACTCCCCGAAAATCCGCCAACGGCTCTCGACGGTGACTTTTTTCTGACAATGTTTCACTTTGGAATTTCATACAACATTGCAGGCAGGCTCTACATCCGCCTTGACTGGTATACCGGACGGATTGAAAAAATCTTTGAATCCGGGATCGGCGATGATTTTGTCAACTCCCTTGGTCTTTCGTTTGTTATCCGTTACTGATCATGGCAAGCCGCGCCTGCATCTGAAAAACCGCCCTGTGACACACGGGCGGTTTTTCAACTGGTTTGTTCGCCTGCGCCCTCAGTTTTCGCTCAAGATCCGTTCGTCATACTCCACCTCAAACCTGAGCTTGTGCTTGGCCTCTTCCTGCGCCAGAGAAAGAAAGAGTTCCCGTAATCCAGGATCAGCCACGCCGTCTGCCATATCGCTGTACATGCGAAACGCGGCTTTTTCCTTTTTCATTGCGATGATCAAGGCATTCTGGTAATCAAGCGGGTCCTTGTCCGGGTTGATATCGACGAGATAATCTCCAATCTTGAGGTCAGTGACCTTTTGCCCCGGAGCGTGCAAGACCCCCCCGGCTTTGATAGTCTCCAGACGGGCCTTATGCCCCTGCTCTTCCCTGGCAAAATCCTCAAAAACCGACTTCATCCCGGGATTCTTGACCCGTGCAGCCAGATCCAGATAAAACATGCTGGCTTCCTCTTCCTGCGAAATGGCAAAATCAAGAATGGTATCTGCACTCATGGGCGTCTCCTTTTCTCCTCTACCAACTGTATTTTCCACCGTGCCGATCTACTCTCCGGCAGGGGGCTCTGTTTTCCCTGTCCGTTTTTTATACAGGGAACATTCGGCTGTAAACACATCCTCGGTTTTTCCGGAAAAGCTTGCAGTAAAACCAACGGCAAACGGTTGCTCATTCTTCACAACCTGTCCTGCTCCGGGAAAGCGTATCCCGACTTCAAACATGGGTGTCGAAACAGAGGAGTCTCCACATGCATACCAGTCCCTGCGCTTTCCCAGCCGCAAAACATCCTCATGCTGTGGTGAAAAAGCGGTTTCAGATTCGATCCTGATATCTGCACTATCATCCCCCGGCAGGGCTACATGCCAGAAGACATCCAGTCCATCTTCACGTATTGCAAACACCTTCAGCAAGGCAAGTCCCTCAGACTCAAAATGGAATTCAATCCGTTCCTGCTTGAGGGCAAACGGCATCTCATGCTGGGCAAGTGTAACCGTAACCCCGGAATCTGCACCATCAACCCTGACCGTAATGGTGTCGTACAGCCCCCGGCGGCGCAAACGATATCTCCCCGTGTATGTACTGTCACGCTGCAATCCCTCAAGATTGGTCCAGAGGCCATCACCGAGACCCACTTCGGGAACCGCATGATTGTCATCACGAAACAGTTCCTCATAGTGCGACACATGTTCACACCCGATGAGCTCCCGACCTGATGCCAGGTCAATCCAGTACAACAGCCTCCCCCCGAGTTTCGAGAAGACGAAAAAATTGCTGCTGTCAAGCCAGAGAATCTCGGATATCCCGTCATCATTGACATCACTGATCGAAAAGCCCGTCCTGTCTGCCAGGATGGCATCCACCAGTGCAAGCCGGACAGACATGACCCTGGCCAGCTCGCGCCGGCTGAATCCCCGCACATCCTGTTCAGAAAAGCCAAGCTCATACTGATGCAGGATCAGGCCAAAGCGTGCGTCCTCGACAAGGCGTTCGCAGGTCAGGCGAAGCGGCGCCGGAAGGCGGGTCGTTGCCAGCGTCGCGGAAACCGTTGCAATTCGCCCGGACAATTCGGCATAAAATTCACGAAAATACCTCATCTCCGCCGAATTCTCCGCAAAATCAAACCAGTCCCTGAATCCACCCTCGTTCCAGCGGGTGCCAGGGATTGAAAACACCTCGGCAATCCACTCGGGCTCTCCATCCACACTTGTTTCAAGACGCTCGTGAATTCTCGTCCCGGCCACCCGGCTGGAGACACATACCGTCTCAATCCTCTCATCCCGTTCAAGCTGTCCCAGAAATCGATCCCAGTGCCGGATGACGTTGTGCGGGTCTCCGTTTTTTTCAAGATACTGCCAGAGTCCGGACGTTTCTGCATGTTCGCAATATGTAAATACTCCGTCCGGGCTCCCGCGCTGCAGCTCGGCCAGATACTGCACGACCGCCTCATACCGGGTAACCGAAAAATGCTCGATGGCATCCTGCATTCCACTTGTAAAGGAGAGACTGTCGGTCAGCATGATCACTTCCGCTCCATCGGCAGCACCTCGTCGTGCACAAAAAAGCTTGTCCCTCACCCCGCTTGCCCGAAGCACCCGTTCGTCCACATACGTCCAGTCGAGTCCTGCAGCCGCTATCTGGGGAATGTATTCGTGGGACCAGACCTTGCCCGGATTGAGAAATCCGCGGGGAACCGCGCCAAAGCATGATGCCAAAAGATCCTTGTGAAAGCGGATCGAATCAGCTACTGCATCAGGCTGGCTGCAGTACAGAATGTTCCGTGAAAAAGTGCTGGCGACAAGTTCAAGCTGCCCGGAGGCATGCATTCGGGCAATGGCATCCACAAACCGCGGCTGGTGCCAGGCCGCCCAGTCCAGCAGGGTTCCCGAAACCTCAAGATTCCACTTGATCCCGGGATGGGCTTCAAAAACCTCAAGCAGGGGAAGGTAGCACACCTCAATCGCGAGGTCACACCCCGGGACAAGATCCTGGTTCATGGCCAAAAGAAAGGCCAGGGGTATCCTTTCGTGCATTGACCATCCTCCAGCATATGTACCAACTCCCGAAAGCATGAGTATAGCATGTCCCCGGGAAGTCAAGATTCAGCTTACCAGCACTGCCGAGATTGACGCTGCCGAGCTCTTTGTCGACGGCGTCAGCCGCGGGTTTGTCCGCAAGGGGATCGCAAATACCATCCAGCTCCCCCTCGGCCAGCACAGCTTTGCCATGCGGGCGGTTGTCAATGGTATCGAGTACAAGCGCGAAAAATCCGAGGCTATCGTCGCAGGCACTACCCCCCAGTGGGTCTTTCTCCATCCCATCAAACAGGGTGGAACACCCCAGGCATCCGGAACCCGCGAGGTTCGCGTCCAGTTGACGAGTACCGCCGAAGTCGATTCGGGGACCCTGTTTATTGACGGTGTCAACCGTGGCATCGTGCGCAAGGGGACGCCTGTCATCCTTCACCTCCCCCTGGGCAACCACAAGTTCGCGATGGAGGCTGTCAAGGACGGCGTCGAGTACAAACGCGAAAAAACTGCCAATGTGACTGCCGGCACTACCCCCCAGTGGGAGTTTCTCCATCCGATCCGCCAGGGAAATACCACAGCCACGACAGGCACATGGCTGGTCGTCATTCTTGACCAGACCTCACCGGTCAACAAGGCCAACCTGACAATCAATGGTGATGCAAAAGGGGAGATCCGTCGCGGCGGTGATGGGGTCCGGTACGCAGTCACTCCCGGCGAAGAAGTGACCATCGTCCTCACCCGCGAATGGAACGGAAAAACCTATTCTGTAGAAAAAAAGATTACCGTTGCCTCTGGTCAGACCGAAACAGTCCGCCTCGTCCCGGTCAAGCAGTAGCTCCACGCATCACAGCGCCATCCCGGGAGTGCCTGTCACAGGGCACTCCCTTTTGTCCGCTTTTTTTTCGGCTCAAGAGATGTTCCGGCAGCTTCGGCCAGTAATTTCAGGGCTTCCCTGTTTTCCTGCCAATAACCGCCAAACACCAGGGCGAAGCGCTGCAACGATGCCGGCTCGCTCTCGCCCACCCCGGACAGCAGGGCCCGTCCCTCGGCAGGATGCTTCTTTGCCGCCTGCGCTATCGCTTCACCTGCCTCGGACATGCGCCCTTGGGCAGCCAGGGCAAGGCCCAGCCCCCAGCGCATTTCCGGACCGGAAAGCCGCTCCTGGGACAACCTTTCTGCCTCGCCCCATTCTTCAAGGCCAAAGAGGCAGGCCAGCAAAAGCGCTGCGCTCCCCTGTTCGTCTGCCGGATCAAGCTGGATGATTCTGCGAAAGTCCCTGGCCGCAACTTTCAGGTGCCCACGGGCAGCCGATATCATGGCACCCTGCAGGAGACAGCGTAAAAACGGCTGGTTCGCCGCTGTCTTCCATTCGAGCACACCATCATCGGGAAAATCCCAGAAGAGAGGGACATCCTCGGCCATGCATGATGCCTGAGCCCGCGCCAGACCGTCCATATCATCTGCAGCATGCAATCCCCGCATCAGCACGGTGTGCGCATCAAACATGCCTGCCGCCTGTTCGATAATCCGGCGCGATTCGTCCATCGCAGGGATGTCCGCCGGACCTGCCTGGAGTCTGAGAGCAGCCCTGAGAAGGCTCCGGGCGGAAGGATCATGCGCCAGCCTGTATTTCTTCCCCGAGAGATGCTCAAGTCTGACGGGAATGCGCTGATCGTTCATGCATCCAATCTATTTCTTTCCGCATGCAGATGACAAGCACCGCCTGCACCGGTCATGCCCGCCATCATCCCGCCCTTTCCCGTCCCGGCCCTGCTGCGGAAGAACCTGCGCCACGGACAAGGGAGAGGACACGCAAGCGCATCAGGAAGCCATAGAGTGCCAGAAGGGCGACGAGCTGGGCCACTTCTCCCATAACATCGAGTGGCCCTGCTCCCATCTGCGTCACACGCATCATTGCACGCACATACGGTGTGCCCGGCAGAAGTTCGCTCATGATCCTGAGCGGAAGAGGAAGTGCCGAAACAGGCCATGAAAGACCGGACATCAAAAACAGCGGATATGATGTAAACACAACAACCTGAAAGGCAACCAGCCTGGATCTGAAAAAACTGGCACCCAGAACCGCAAGATACGACATCCCCAGAAAAAAGGGCAGACTCAGGACTATCGCAGCCAGCGCACTCCCGGCAAAACTCACCGAAAACATCCAGAAAACTGCTCCATAAAACAGGATCGCCCAGGCGGAAAAAAGCACAACGTATAACCCGATCTTTCCGTGAGCCATGGGCAAAAACATTCCTTTGGAGGTTTCCCAAAGCTGGCGCAGGGTTCCTTCCTCCCGCTCCCTGGCAATTGAGAGAACAAGCCCAAACAGCAGTGTCTGCTGAAGGATCAGCATCAGGAGGCCTGGAATCAGGAAATCACCATAGCTGTCCGTGACATTGAAGACAGAGCGGATATCAGGCAGCACCGGATCAGCCATGACCGATGCGGCTTCGCCGTTTAACCCTTTGAGCCGGAAAAATGCCGCCCTGTGTCTGGATCCCGCCTCAAGAACAACCTCATTGATCGCCTTGTTGATGTCATTTGAGACGAGAAAGCGCGTCGTGTTCAACCATACCTTGATGACCGGGGCGCGGTTTTCCGAAAGATGCGAACCAAAGTCTTTCGGGATATACACCACCCCGTATATCTTCATCTGTTCAACAAGATTTCTGGCCTCGGCAAGATCCGGCAGGCGCAGGACAACACGCACCATCTGGTGTGCATCCAGCCTGCGCTCAATCGCCCTCGAGAGGTCCGAATTGTCCATATTGACAACCGCTATCGGAACATCGCGTTCTGATTTGTACATGTAGATGGTGCTGTAAAACAGCGCATAAAACAGGGGGGCCACCAGAATGATCATAAGGATGTTTCTGTCCCTGCTGACCAGCGCCAGTTCCCGCAAAAAAACACTGACAAATACCGACAATCCCTGACGGACCCTCATGCCATGCCCTCCCTGTCACGCCGCAAGAGATACCGGATCCCGGCAAGCGACCCAGCCAGTCCAATGGCAACAAAAATGGAGAGACTGACAAACTCACCCGCCGCAGCCCTGACCGGCGCATCCATCTGGTAGGACTTGAGAAACCCTGAAAGAAAATGGGTAAAGGGCATGGCCTCGGCATAAGCCCTGTGCAGTCCGGGCATGGCCCAGAGCGGCCAGGTAAATCCGCTGAAGATAAAAGCCGGGGTGTTTATGAAAACAATCACAACAGTCGCCATCATGCTGTCCCTGAATATGCACGAAACCATGCAGCCCAGCAAAAACGAGGCAAGGATGAAATACAGAAAGTAGAGCACCACAAAAGGAACAAAACCGCTGATCTGAATGCCAAAGAGGGGAAACACTATTCCCAATACAGCCAATACTGTCGCAGCATGCACCGGGAGATACCCCAGCGCCTTGCCGGCAAGGATCCTGAGCGAACTGCCTCCCGCCATCCGTGCCAGGTGCCGGATCCCTCCTCCTGCCAATTCGGCATTAATGCTCACCGCAGCGATCATCATGACAAGCATCTGGAGCATTGCAGCAATCAATCCCGGGACCAGATACTGCTGGTAATTGTAGTTGGCATTGTAGAGCGACTGCACCTCAAGCCTGACAGGATTGACAATCCCCAGTGCCGCATTCTTGTCCATACCGGCACTCTGGAGTTTTTTCAGGACGACACCCGCCGAGACGGTGCGGATGATCGTCTGCGCATCCCTGTAGATCAGGTTTCCAACAATAAGGTTTGCACTGTTTTTGTAGACTGTCACAGCCGAACGCTTTCCGTGCTTGATGTCGCGTTCAAAATTTTGCGGAATGATGATTGCACCCTGGACCCGGCCTGCCAGCATCAGTGAGCGCAACTCGGCCGGATCCGAAACCATGTACTCAATCTTCATCGAGGACGATGCTTCAACCATGTTGACAACCGTGCGGGATAACACTCCCCGGTCAAGATCGCAGACCGCAACGGGAAGATCGCGAACAATCCCGCGCTCGTATATCCATGCGAAAAGAAGGAACAGGACCAATGGAATCACAACTGCAAGCAGCATCAGCGAACGGCTGGAGACAATCCTGTCCAGCTCGCGCAACCCAATCGCAAGAATTCCCTTTTCGCTCTTTCTCATCGATGCCTTCACCTATTCAACCATCACATTGACAGACATCCCGGCACGCAAACCCTGAATCCCTCCGGACGGCCGGAGATGAATCTCGAATGTCTTGAGGTCAAAATCACCCTTTTGATTGGTCGGTCTCCAGGTGGCAAAATCCGCCATGGGTGCGATATAGCTGACCTTGAAATCGTACTCCTTGTTTCCCAGTGCAGGGACCCTGCCCTTGAGACTCTTCCCCATGCTGACGGCCGGAAGACGATCCTCCCGAAGCTGAAGCACAATCCAGACATCCGAAAGATCAACCAGGGTAATCACCGGATACCCGGCCGCAGCAATCTCGCCCGACCTGACAATGCGCTTCATCACCTCCCCGTCAATCGGAGACGTCAGCTTGAGTTCGTCATGGTAGGCCAGGGCTTCCTTGTAGGCATTGGCTGCCTGGCGATAGGCTGAGTCAGCAGCACTTACATCCTCCGGCCGGGCTCCTTCCAGGGCCAGATCATACCGGGCCTTGGCGGCATCCATATTGTTTTGCGCAGCCGTATACTGGGCAAAGACCTGATCCCGTTCCTGCATGCTAACCACATTCTGTTCGTACAGCCTCGAAATGCGCTCCCAGGTTTTTCCCAAAAGATCATATTGGGACTTTGCCTGCAAATACAGCTTGTATGCCGCCTCTTTTTCCTTCGGCCGCGTCCCGTTGATGGCCATCAACCGTCTCGCACTGGCCGTATCCATCAATGCACGGGCCTGTTCAAGCTTTGCATCCATCTCGCGGCTGATCAGGGTGGCGACGACCTGTCCCTTTTTGACGGTATCACCCTCATGAACAAGGAGACTCTCGACACGTCCGGCAATTTTTGACGCAACATCGATTGTTGTCGTTTCAGTAACTCCGGTCACCGTCGTATCTTCGGGAATCACCTCCCGCACCAGAAGGATCCCGATCGCCAGAGCCGCTACCATAAGCGGTACCGTCAGCAACAGTCTTCCCTTGTTCACCTGCATCTCGCTCATTGACGCACCCTCATTTATGAATGAATGTTCATTCAAGAATAGATCACACCAGCTTTGTCTGTCAACAGATTTCTGCCGATACTGTCTGTATGCTTGCCCGACAATGCGAAAGCAGGGTCGGACATACCAACCTTGGGGGACAAATATGCCGGGGCGCCCATATCTTTTTCTGCTCGCGCTGACTCTTTCACCGCTTGTGATTCAGGGGCTGCCACTTTTTGACCCTCCGGCCACGCGCTCTGACCAGTTTCACCTGCTCTCCATTGGCGCAAGACGGCCGGTCCCTGCCTGGGATGGCGTGCTGACAGGCCAGGATGGGCAAATATCCCGGATGTCCCGCTTTTCAGACAAGGCCCGACTCTGTCTGTTTTTTCGCGAGCCTGTCCATCTTCTTGGGGAACATCTCTCCAACCTCGGGATGCTTGCCCGCAACCTGGGAACAAACCGCTTTGCCGCGCTGGCCATCACGGACCAGCCGGTCTCCAATCTCGTGATCCCCTTCGCTGTACAAACAGCCTCCAACAGCGGCCGGATACTCGTCTTTCAGGACCCCGCTGGTGAACTCTTCCGCCTGTACGGAATCAGGCAGACACCGGGCTGGCTGCTGATCGGAACCAATAACATGGTACTGGGCGAAGCCTACGGCCTGAGAGACTGGGCGCAGGCCAGCAACCTGTGTGCGTCACTCATCACGGCCCCGGCAGGCACCAATAGCCTGACAAACAGGGCGTCCTCAAACCGGGCAACAAGCAGCAATGTCGCCGCCGAACTGCTCAAGCAGCTCGACAACGACATGCTGTTTTACTGAAGACCCCGGCGATAACCCTGGCCGCTTACCACACAACCTTGGTGGACCAGTCCGAACCCGGACACGTGTTTCGAGCGCGACGAAGCATACCAGCCAGCAGAACCTGTATCACGTCGCCGGAAAGACAAGCAACCCTGTCTGCGAAGGGCATAAAAAAACGGGGCCGAAGCCCCGGATACAACAGGTCAGGATCAGAGAGCTTCGACTTCCTTCAGGATGTCATCAGCCATCTTTTCGGCATTGTCCTCACTGATTGTGGCCGGATCAATCACGGCCTGTCCAGCAGCCTGATTTGTTGAGGAATCAGTGGTTCCATCCTTTGCCTTGCTGCAGGCCATACCCAAAACCGCCAGAATGCAGATACCAACAAGAACCTTCATTTCGCTGCCTCCCCGGTTTCTTTTTCGGCCTCAGCCACTTCCTTCACAACCTTGACTTTTTTTTCAGCAATCTTCTTTTCGATCTTGGCGATCTTGTCGCGCAGCTTTGCAGCCTGATCCTTTTTGCCTTTTTCGTCAAGCTTCTGCGCGACAGCCTTCAGCCTGCTGACGGCATTCTCAAGCCCCTTCAGGCGTTCGGCTTTCCCCTTGGCAAGCGCCTTGCGGTCAGCCCTGTCACCTGACTTCCCTTTTTCGGCTGCCTTGCCGGTCCCGTCAGGCTTCCCTTTCGCGTCATCGGCCTTGACGCTCTTTTCGTCAGCCTTTCCCTTGCCAGCCGCCTTGTCCGCTGCGGCAAACACCATGCCTGCAGAGACAACGAGGGCCAGGAGGGCTACCAAAATGCTCTTCATGTCCCTTCCTCCCGATATATCATGATTTCGTGAACATACTCACGCCAGCACATGGTAACACGAATCCTGCCTGTGTCAAGCAGCAGCTCTTTTTGGGGTACGAATTCAACAGCCTGCAACAGGCGGGTTCTGCGATTTTAGTCGCTGCAACAATCCCGGATTAAATTCTTTCCAATTTACTTTTTTCGCAACCCGCCTGGGGAGGGCTTTCGGTATGGCTTTTATCGAATCCCGGCAAAACAAAACCTCATCCGGTTTTTCGAACGGGTGCAAGCACCATGCAAAAGCCCCCTTGAGCGGGGGCTTTTGCATGGTGCGCTTTCTGGTCAACCTTATTTTTCAGGTGGAAGGCTGCGGCAACTCCCCATCGGACTCTTGGTAATCCAGTGATCAATGGGCTGCTTGTTGTTGATGCCACGCCAGACATCTTCAAAGCGGATCGGCATATGCACCAGTTCGGCACCTGTCGCCTGCTGGATCGCATTCCCCAGGGCTGCGCAGACCCCGATCATCGAGTGTTCACCAACACCACGTGCTCCGAAAGGTCCGTCAAGCTGGGCTGTCTCCACAACCGCACTGTCGATGATTTCAGGAATATCCATGGCGGTAAAAATCTTGTTGTCGGTAAAATTCGGGTTAAGCAGCCGGCCATCCTTGTCATAGATATAGCCTTCGCAGCAGGCTGTACCCAGGCCCTGAATCATACCGCCGATGCCCTGCCCCCTGACTTCGGCCGGATTAATCGCGCGGCCAACATCAAAGACAGAACTGACCTGGATGATGTTGTACTCTCCGGTCTCGTCATTTACCTCAACCACAATCCCGTGGGCCCCATAGGTCCAGTCGAGCGCCGGATTGCCCTGTCCGGTTGCCTTGTCAAGATGTGACAGGCCCTGGGCGATATATCGTCCAACCCCGACCAGTGGTCCACCGATACCATTGCCGTCAGGATAGGCATATCCGACCGCCATCTCCGAAAAATTCACCCGCTTGGCTGTATGATGCCTGACAAATACCCCGTCTGCGTCATGGTCCAGATCACAGGGAAGCGCCCGCAGGATCTGGCCAGCCATCTCGTACGCCTTGTGCAGGAGATCCTCGGTCGCAAGAATGGCGGCATTCCCGGCAATCAGAAGGCCCTTGGACGCCACGGTCTGCCAGTCATAGGGATCGCGATCGGTATCGCACTCAAACGCGACCTTGACCTTCGAGACCGGCATGTGCATCCGCTCGGCGATCATCTGCGCCACGGATGTATACGTCCCCTGACCCATGTCGGTCAGCGAGAGGTTGGCAGTCACCGTACCATCCTCATTCATCTTGAGAGTAACAGCCGACCCGGTAAAGGGGGGCATGGCCGGGGCCTTTTGCAGACCGGCAACCGATTTGCCAATGCGCAGGCCGGTCTTCTTTTGCCTGGCCTCTTCCTCTGCTGTCAGTCTCCCGTAATTGATAGCCCGGGCCGCTTCCTCAAGGCATTTGCCGATATTCCCCGTATGCTCGGTAATCACCTCGCCCGTCAACGTCTGTGACCCGGGCTTGAGGCAGTTGATCCGGCGAAACTCAAGTGGATCCATCCCGATCGTCCGGGCCACAAGGTCCATCTGGCGCTCAAGCCCCCAGGAAAACTCGACGTGTCCGAATCCGCGGTAGGCTGTTCCATAAGGCTTGTTTGTATAAATCGTATACGCATCGACCCAGGCATTGGGAATCTCGTAGGGCCCGGTACAGGAATATCCGGAAGCACGGGTCACATTGACCGCATAGTCAGCATAGGCGCCCGAATCCCAGTACATGGTCATTTTTTGGGCAATGATCTTTCCGTCCTTTTTGACGCCGGTCTTGATCCGGTATGTCAGGGCACTGCGACAGGGAAGCAGGCTGAACTCCTCTTCGCGTGAAGCCTGCAGCTTGACCGGCCGCCCTCCCGCCTTGCGTGAGAGACAGGCCACAAGCGGCTCAATTCCGATACCGGCTTTTCCCCCAAACCCACCGCCAATATAGGGGATAATGACCCGGACGTTTTTGTGCGAAACCTTGAAGGAATGACAGAAGAGATTTCGCACGGCGTAGGGGGACTGGGCCGAAGTCCAGATCGTGATCTTGTCCCCGGCCTGCCACTGGACAATGGCGACATGGGTCTCCATCGGCACATGCTGCACCGAGGGATTGGAGTACTGGCGCTCAACAATCCACTCAGCCTCCTCAAAGCCCTTGTCGATATCACCCTTTCTGAATTTCGTATAATTGGCAACATTCGTTCCCGGCTGGGGTGTAAAGGCCGCACGGACAAAATCGTATTCACCCAGTTTTGGGTGGACAAGAGGCACTCCATCCCTGGGCTGTGTCGGATCATCAACATTGATGGCATCCAGCGGATGCAGTACCGCCGGCAAAACCTCGTACTCCACCTCGATCAGCTTGAGGGCTTCCTTGGCAATGGTCAGGGTGTCGGCTGCCACCGCAGCAACGGCTTCACCATAATGCCGGACCTCACCCTTGGCCAGGACATACTTGTCCACCACGTACAGGCCCACCCGGTAATCCAGCTCTTCACCGGTCACAATGGCCCGCACCCCGGGAAGGGCTGCGGCCTTTGCCGTATCAATGCGCACAATGCGGGCACGGGCGTGCGGGCTGCGCTTGACCTGGGCATGCAGCATGCCGGGGAGAATCATGTCGCTGACATAGCTTGCCTCGCCGGTCAGCTTTTCTATCGCATCAATGCGCGGCACATCATGGCCGACACACGCGAGGTCCTTGCGGTCGATCTGGTCAAACATGTCGCAACTCTCCCTTGTTGTCTTTCGTAAGCTGGCCGGTCACGTCGAGGACGGCCTCGATAATCTGCTGATACCCGGTACAGCGACAGAAATTCCCCTCGATTGCTTCCTTGATCTGGTGCACACTCGGCTTCGGCACCCGGCCAAGAAGATCCCGGATGGACATCAGCATCCCCGGCGTGCAAAATCCGCACTGGACTGCGTGGTGTTCCATAAACTTGTGCTGCACGGGAGAGAGTTCTCCGTTGAGCGCCTCTCCCTCGACCGTGCGGATCACCGCACCGTCCGCCTCGGGAGCAAGCACGAGGCAGGCATTGACGGACTTTCCGTTCATGATAACCGTACAGGCCCCACACTCACCGGCTCCACACCCTTCCTTGGTGCCGGTCAGTCCGACATCCTCCCGCAAAAAATGCAACAGGTTTTTTGAAGGCGCTGCATCGCGGATATAGACCTGATCGTTGACAGTCAGAGTAATCTTCATCCTGGTCACACCCTTTCCAGCAGGCGCTTTACATAGACCTGCACCATGAATTCGCGATACTCTTTGGACGAGCGAACATCGTCTATCGGTTTGACAGCCTGAAGGGCCGCCTGCGCCAGCGTATCCGCCGATTCTCCCGCCTTGCAATCACGCACAAGGATCGGGGTCGGTGCCGCCGAGCTGACCGCCATCCGGACGAGCCCGTCCTTTTTGAGGAGTGCCACACCAACAATCCCGAGGTCATGCCCCTTGATGCGCTTGAGCTTTTCATAGGCCCCGCTCCCGCCGGCATGGGTCAGCGGAACCAGAATCTTTTCAACAATCTCGCCCTGCGCCAAAACAGTCTTTTTGACTCCGGTAAAAAATTCCCGGATGGGGACGGTTCGTGAACCCTGTCTGGAGGCAATCACAACCTGGGCATCGTAGCACAACAAGGCCGGGGCCATGTCCGCGCAGGGGGATGCATTGACGATATTGCCAACCACAGTGGCGCGATTGCGCAGCTGATAGGAAGCAAGGGACTCGGCACAGGCAACCAGCAACCCGTACTTTTCCCTGACCACCGGCTCCTCGGCCAGCTGGTTCACTGTCACAGCCGCTCCGATGGCAAGCCCGTTTTTCGCGTCAAAAGAGAGTCCGTCAAGCCCGGATACTTTCTTGATGTCGATCACACACTTTGGGGTAACGAGTCCGGCCCGCACATTGACGAGCAGGTCTGTTCCACCGGCCAGAATCCTCGCATCAGGGCCACCGGCTGCCAGGGCATCAAACAGCTCGGGCATGGTCCGCGGCGCAAGGTAGTCAAATTCACACAACATGGCCTTGGTTTCCTCACTTTTTGTCGAGTATGCATCCCTCCGTCAAGGCTCAAGGGAGCACTTCTAAAAGAATAGAACGGGACGTCGCGGCTGTCAAAATAAAAGAACACTGCCCGTGTGCTCAGGGCAGTGCATCTCGTACAGGTGATTTTTGAGAACAGCGGCCAGTCCCCGCAAGGGCGTCCGGTCCAGCAACTCAGCGCAGGCCGCCCACCCTTTAGTCCTTGTACTTGCCAAATACAAGACATGTGTTATGACCGCCAAACCCGAAAGCATTGGCCAGGCCATACTCAATCTCCTGTTTCATCGGCTTATGGATAATGTTGAAGGTACACTGGGGATCCTGGGTAAACACATTGATCGAGGGATGCATCTCCCCGGTCGCAATGGTTTTGGCCACACAAGCCGCTCCAAGCGCACCCGATCCACCCAAAAGATGTCCGACCAGGGACTTTGTGGCATTGACGGGAATCCTGGTCCCGTATTCACCAAAGACCCTGCGCACAGCCATCGCCTCGGCAATATCCCCCAGGCCAGTCGATGTTCCGTGCGCGTTGATGTGCCCGATCTGCTCAGGCCGGATGGATGCCTCCTGAAGGGCCAGCGTCATGGCCCGGGCAGCACCGGCCCCTTCGGGGTGAGGTGCGGTCAGGTGGTGGGCATCGCCCGTTGCAGCAAACCCGAGCATCTCGGCATAGATCGGGGCACCCCGCCGACGTGCATGTTCGAGTTCTTCAAGAATCACAACGACACCACCCTCGCCAACGACAAAACCATCCCGGTCAATGTCAAAGGGTCTGCTGGCGGTGGCGGGATCGTCATTCCTGGTCGAAAGAGCCCGGGAAGAAGAGAAGGCGGCGATGGTCACCGGACAGATGGCCGCTTCCGAGCCTCCACAAAACATCACATCCGTCTCTCCGTACTTGATCGAACGGAACCCGATCCCGATGGCATTGTTTCCGGTCGCACAGGCACTGGAAACACCATAATTCGGACCGCGGATATCCATGTGGATGGAAATCTGGCCACTGGCCATGTCAATCGTGGTCATCGGAACCAGAAAGGGCGAAACCTTCTCCGGCCCACGGGTCATAAGGATTTCTTTTTGTTCTTCGATAAAATCCAGTCCGCCAATACCGGACCCGAGCAGGATCCCCACCCGTTCCCGGTCCGTCTTGTCGAGGTCCAGCCGGGCATCCCGGCAGGCCTCAAGACTGGCTGCATACGCATACTGGATAAAGCGCCCCATCCGGCGGGCCAGTTTGTGATCAAAATAGTCCTCGGGCCGAAAATCCTTGACCTCCGCAGCAAACCGCACGGGAAACTTCGAGGCGTCAAACCGGGTGATTGGTCCCACCCCGTTTTTCCCTGCCATTGCATTCTTCCAGAAGGCATCAAAGCTGTTCCCTATCGGGGTTACCGCTCCCAAACCGGTCAGGACAACTCTCCGCTTGCTTTCCATGATTCTCCCTGCCAAACCAAGATTGGCACCATTGCCCGGTGCGCACGGGTACTCGCCATAAAGCTATGGAATAAAAAAGACGTGGTCTATTGTTTCGCCGACACCCACACGGGCTACTGCCTCTCGTAATTCAGGTATTTGGGTATGTTCCCTTTTCCCAGTTCAGGAGCAATGGCCATCCCCCGCTTGACATCACGATGCAGGATATAGCGGATGTTGTTTTCGGGATACTCAAACCCGACCCGGTTAAGCCGGTCAGCGATTTCACGCGCCTTCCAAAAAGACATCAGGGCCTTTCGCTCCCACTCTGCATCCCTGGTCCGCTGATGTCGCATTTCCCAGGCAACACCAATATTGTTATGGCTGTTGACCAGCATCCCGAAAACGTTCTGGTGTCGCTTGATCTCGGGATTGATGGCAGGAATCCTGCTGGCAATCGTCTCGTAATAGCGCAGCACCTTTTCGTATTCTGCCGTCGCAAGAACATCCTTTTTCAGATGCAGCCAGGCGTTCCCCATGGAAAACGAAACCGTGGGATGAAACGGATTTTCTACGTAGATCCGCTGCCAGGCTGTCAGGGCATCCTCATACCGGCCCTTGCGGTAATAGAGCCAGCCCAGACTGTAAAAGAATCTCGGTTCCTTGAAGCTTTCAGGCATGCGCCGGAGGGCGTTTTCATAATTTTCGAGAGCCTGCTGATAATTCTGCTCTTCGAGATTAATGTCACCCGAGTCCCCCGGGGTCAGATGCTCATAATAAATGTTGCCAAGGTTGACATAGGGCTTGGGGTATTCGGGGTCAAGCTCGCGTGCCGTGGTAAAGCTGCGTGTCGCTTCGGCTATCTCCGGTTTGGGGAGTTCAAGCAGCACCTCTCCGGTT
>JAKPMW010000374.1 GCA_029548715.1 Spirochaetota bacterium
CCGACGCGTCCGGCCAGGGAATGGCTCTCCAGCGCGACTGGCAGACGGCATGAAATCCTCAGGGATATGCTTTGCCGGCTGTACCAGGGTATTCCTCTGGACGGGAAAGGACTTTCGTGGAATGCTCTGTACCAGTCCTGCGTTCCTGCCCGAACACTCGTGGGTGTGCGGGACTGGACCGAGACCTGTCTTGCGGCCCGTGAGCTGATGGATGAGGTCAGTTTTTTCTGGCACTGTGGGGTTCTTGCCCTCCAGTTGACAGCCGGACATGTGCAAAAGATCGCGCTGATCGGATACGAAAAACTCGCCGCCCGACAAGAGGGTTTACTTGTCGTGACGGGAGACATGACCATCGTGATTGCCGAGCAGGCTGCATCGCCTGTGCAAATCCTGCTGCTGACTGCATTTTGCCGGATTGAAAGAGACAGTGGAATGATCCGGGCTCGTCTTTCAGAAAAGTTTTTCATTGAAGGACTGGCTGCAGGATATGATGGCGAGGCTTTTTTGCAGATGCTGGAAAAGGCAACCGGCCAGCCCTTGCCCCAAAACATCGTCTTTACGATCAAGGACTGGATGCATACGACCAGCGGGGCAAGGTTGCAGATCCGGCCCGTGCTGCATATCGCGGAAGAAAAGCTTGACGAGCTGATGCATGATCCTGCCTTTGTCAAGCTGGTTGACCGGCGCACCGGGCCGAATGATATTATTCTTGATGGAACGAACGAACGTGAACTGGGTGTCATCCTTGAAAGACACGGGATTATTCTGGATTATGATCCTCCTGGGCGGGGTGCTGCTGACGGCCTGCGGGCTTAAGGACGTCGAGTATTATCACGCGGCGGGTGTCAAGGCCGAGATGGCCGGGAAGACCAGTGAAGCAGTCGCAGCCTATACTGAGGCGCTCAAGCTTTTGCCTGAACACTATCCCTCCCTGTTCAATCTCGGGAATATGCACTATCTCGGGAAAAACTGGAAGGAAGCGCGCAGGCAGTACGTCAAGGCCATAATCGAAAAAACCAATGCCTCTGATGCCTGGTGCAATCTCGGGCTGACATATGTGCGTCTCAAGGAGCGGGACAAGGCGTACGCGTGCTTCCAGAATGCATGGAACCTTGACCGGACAAATACAACTGCCCTTTTGGCACACGCGGGCTCGCTGGTAGAGGAGGGCAAGACCAGTGATGCGATCGCTGTTCTCGAAAAAGGGAAAAAGGCCAAGGATGGCAGGATTTTTTTCAATCTCGGGATGTTGCTCTATGAATCAGGCGAATTTCTGAAGGCTGATGATGCATTCAGGACAGCCTGTGGGGTGCTTGCGGATGACCTCAAGGCTGCCATCATGAGGGTTCGCTGCCTGATCAAGCTCGACAAGGAGGCGGATGCCCGTGTTGCCCTGGATGCCGTCAAGAAACTTGATTCAAGCGGTATTCAGACAGCACTCCTGCAGGCCGAACTGGATTTCATGAGAGGGCAGCTTGATCAGTCCGAAAAGGCTGTCAGGGAGCACCTTGACCTTTTTCCTGACAGTCAGGCGGGGCTCCTGCTTTCAGGTGAGATCGCCGCCAGGCGTGGTAACCTTGAATTGGCCCTGGCCCGTTTTTCGCGGGCGGCACAGGTCGACTACAGGAGCAAGGAGGCGGCTTTGCGGGCGGTGGATATCCTCTTTACACTCAAGCGGATTGACATGGCCCGGGACAGGCTGAGTGTGCTGGTGAGATCCTTCCCCGAGGATGTACGGATCCTGGACGGACTGATGCGTGTGTACTTTCAGCAGGGGTACTATGACAAGGCCGCTCAGTATGGCGAACGGCGAATTACGGCTGGAAAACCGGCGCACGACGTTTCAGTGATAACAGGTCTCTCGCATCTGATGAACGAGGACGTATCCCGGCGCAGGGTCGATCGGGGCATTGAGCTTCTTTGGCCTCACCGGAATGCAGAACCACGAAACAGACTCATGTTGCGGTATCTGTACGGGGCGCTGGTTGAAAAAAAGGATGCAAAGCGGGCAGCCGAGATCCGAAACCTGCTCTGAGGACTGCATCTGCCGCTACTGTTGCCTACAGCCTGTCTTCTTTTTTACCGACAAACAAGGTTGAGTGCATGTATTTGACGGTGGGAGGAAGATGATGCTTGAGATCCTGATTAACGGAGAGCCGCTCTCAGGCCGGCTTGAAGATGAAAAAACGCTCAATGATGTGGTCAGGTCAGTTGAGACATGGCTTGTCGCTCAGGACCAGGTCATCACAGGCCTCGAAGTCGATGCAGAGCATGTTGATCCTGCTGACCGGCTGTTTTTGATGCAGCGGCCAGTCTCTTCAGCCGGCCGGATCAATATCATGACGGCATCCCTTGCCGAGCTTGAAGGTGAAAGCAGTATCGAGATCATGCGGTATCTGGCTCGTCTTGATTCTGCACTCCGGCGGGATGACGAGAGTTTGTTTGGCCAGGATGCCCGTGAAGGTGTGCGCTGGGTCACCGGAAGCCTGAGACTTCTGGCAGGAATCCATCACCTTGACCTGAATATCTTTCCTTCATCTGAAAAGTCGCTTGCTGTGGTGATCGAGCGGCTGGAGAAGGTGGTCGGCCTGCTGGACGCTGCTCCTGAGGACGAATCGGCCAGAAAGATGTACCGGTCCGTACTCGAAGAGTCCGTTGAGGTCTTGCTGACGGATGCATACGATTTTCTTCTGCTGGTCAACAAAAGGATTGATGATGACGGTGATATCCCCGGCCAGGCGCAACATCTTGCAGAAGCGTTTTCCGAGCACGCCCAGGCGGTAGTCACGATTTCAGCAGACCTGCAGACTGGCAATGAGGCAAGGGCCATGGCCGGGATTCAGAAAACAGTCGTGCTGATTGAGGAAATGATGCGTATGCTGGACAGGGCCGGGCGGCGCTATGGTGTGCGGATGGAGAGTATCAATTTCGGGAACGAGAGCCTGCAATCCTGGATGGCACGCATGATGGAAACCGGAAACAATATCATCACAGCCTTTCATGACAGGGATACGGTTTTGCTTGGGGACTTGTTTGAGTACGAAGTCAGCCAGGAGCTTGAAAAGGTCCCGGGGTATCTGGACGCCCTGATTGCTGCGCTGGCTGTGGGCAATGACTGACAAGATCGCCGCAGAGGAACGGATACTGGCTCCCGAAGAGCTTGTCCGTCTGTTTTACAGGTATCCGATCAACGGATTCCCTGTGCTTGACGACGAGTATCGTTTCAGTGGTGTCGTCCAGAAGCGGTACATCGTCAACAGTCTCCCTGAATTCAGGGCCAACCGGATGGATACGCGGCGGATTATCGAAAAGCACGTCTATTGTCCCGCTGAGGGAGATATCGTCAGACTGATTTTTGGGGACAGAAAGATCCAGCCCTTTCCTGTCCTGCACCGACATGGACGGTATCTGGGCGAGTGGTCTCTCTCGAAATTTTTTCAGGTATTTGACACGGGGACGCTTTCGGGTCTGATCGAGTATGAACAGGTGTTTTCAGGAATGCCATACCCGGTACTCATCATTGACGAGCGGGGGCTCGTGCTTGCGGGAACGGCTGTGTTTGCCCAACAGTTTTTCCCCGTGACTGACGGACAGGGCGAGAGGAAGAAGCTGAAATCTCTTGCCCGGAAGGCCGGCTGGGACTGTGAGGACCGGACGGACGGTATCAGGCTTCAAAACGGCCCGGGATATGTTTGTCATGCGGATCTTGTTCCCATCGAACAAAAAAACGGGAAAAGGCTGCAGCTTGCCCTCTTTGGCTCATCATCTTCACCACGCGGAGAGGCGGCAGGGTCGCTGGCGGGTGAAGAGCGGGCAGACCTGGATAAGGCGGGGGCACTCGCCCAGGCACATCTCCCGCATGAGAAGACCCTGGTTGCGGCCGTAGAGAATCTTGAAATGACGATGATCAGGAATACGCTTGATGAGTGCGGCTTCAATGTCTCCTGGGCTGCTGCCCGGCTGGATATCCCCAGGCAGACCCTGCAGTACAAGATGGTCAAATACGGGATACGCAGCACAAGCCTTTGACTGCCGGATGCCGTATCTTTGAAACGTCATGAAAATAGTGATTGATGGTCTGAAAAAAGAAATTGCGGGACGGCTTCTGGTTGATATCCCGTCTTTTGAATTCAGAGCCAACAAGCGGACAGTGATTGTTGGACCCAACGGCTGTGGCAAGACCACTCTTTTTGGATTGATTGCCGGACGGCTTGAGCCTGATGACGGACGAATCGTGACCGAAAAGGGCAGACTCTCCCTGCTTGAGCAGGACTTTCCCCAGGGGCTGGCTTCAGGGACTCTTTTTGATGTCTGCGCCGATGCCTGCTCTCACCTCGCAAGGCGTGAAGAAGAGCTGCATGCACTCGAGGAGCGGTTTTCGTCCCTCAATGAGGCAGCCCGCTTGCGCTATGCTGACCTGCGCGAAGCCTTTGAGCGTGATGGAGGATATGACTGGCGCAGGGAGGTCCGGCTTGTTCTCGAGGGAATTGGTTTTACCCGAGAGGAGATCATGCGCCCCGCTGCGACTTTTTCAGGCGGACAGAAGAGACGTGCACTCCTGGCCCGGGCCCTGGTTTCGGAGCCCGAGATCCTCCTGCTTGACGAACCGACAAACCATCTTGACCTCCAGGCCATCGACTGGATTGAGCGCTGGCTCGTTGCACGCCGGGGGACAACCCTGATTATCTCGCATGACCGGCATCTGATTGATGCCGTTGCCGATGAGATAGTCGAATTTCGCAACGCCGGGCTCGAACGCTACCCGGCACCGTTTTCTGCCTTTCGTGACGAGCGTGCGAGAAGGAATGAAGCCCGGATCAGGCAGTGGAAGCAGCAACAGGAATTTATCGAAAAAACAGAGGACTTCATCCGCAGAAACATTGCCGGTCAAAAGACAAAGCAGGCCCAGTCACGCCGGCGGATGCTCGAAAAAATCATTCTTCTTGAGCCACCGGCACGGGACAACTCATGGAGACTCGGGATCAGCAAGGCTGTCGCCGAGGGAAAGACGGTTGCCGAGGCCGTGGGCCTGAGTATCGGGTATGATGATACCACGTTATTGGACAATGTATCACTCAGCCTGTACCGGGGCGAAAAGGTGGCCATTGTCGGGAACAATGGTTCCGGCAAATCAACCCTCATCAGGGCTTTTCTGGGGCAGCTTTCCGGCTTTGGAGGCCAGGTGCGGCTTGGTGAACAGTGCCGGATCGGCTATTTCCCGCAGGAGGGCGGCGAGCTGGATCCCGCCCTGAGTGTCTATGACGAAATAGCCCGTGAGCGTCCGACAGCCCCCGAGGAGGAATTGCGCACAATCCTTGGTGCGTTTCTCTTTTCCGGAGATGATGTGTACAAGAGGGTAGCGGTTCTCTCCGGAGGCGAAAAGAGCAGGCTTCTTCTGGCCAAGCTGTTTTTGCGTCAACCCAATCTTTTGATCATGGATGAACCGACCAACCACCTTGATCTTGAGTCGCGGGTCATGCTTGAAAACGCACTCTCCGAGTTTGACGGAACACTGCTTTTTGTCTCCCATGACAGGGCTTTTGTTGACACGGTCGCGACAGCCATCTGGCATATCGAGGAGAGTTCGGTCCTGCGGCTTGAGGGCAATATCGAGGACAACCGGGCCCGCCTTTTTCCTGCAGCCCGTTTTGTTGAAAAGGACGCGCAGCCCAAAAAAGGCGCCGACCAGCCCCGTCCGGCAGGTTCGGACGGAGGACGTGCTCTTGGACGGGGTGCCAATCGCTACAAGATCGGAAGAATCGAAGAAGCAATATCAGATCTTGAGGAGCGGATACGCGAAGAGGAATTGAAGATGCTGGATGAGGAAGCACTGCGGGATGGCCGGGTGTATGCCGCTATCGCGGAGGAGTGCCAGCGGCTGAAACACGAACTTGACGAGAGGTACAAGGAATGGGAAGAAGCATGCGGTTGATGAGCATCGTGCTCATGCTGGGAATCAGTGCTGCTGCCTGCAGCAGGGGGGGCTCACAGTCTGTCACGGATAATGCCTTTCCGCTTGTTGCATCCCGCTGGACAAACGCGGCCTGGCTGGAGGATGTCAGGCGCGGCTTTGCAGCCTACGAGGCGAGGGATGCGGCCGGTGCCGAGGCAGCACTGGCTGCAGCCTGGAAGAGGGGCTGCAGGGATTCACTCGTTGCCTATCGCTATGCCTTTGTCCTTGAGCGCAAGCAGGACACCTCCAGGGCAAAAGCACTCTACCTTGAGGCAGCCGGGCTTCTGGCGAAAGAATACCCCGGACATCCTTATGTGCGTGAGGTCTGGCATAATCTCGGCCACATTGAGTACCGGGCCGAACGATTTGACGAGGCTCTTACCCTGTACAGGAAGGCAATCGATACCGGGAAGCAGGCTACGCCCGAGATGGCCTTCAGCATGGGGATGGCCCTGCGGAGGATGAAGCGGTATGCGGAGGCCATCGGCTGGTTTGAGAAGGCTGACCTTTCGGACTTCAGGACAAATTTTTACATGGCCGATGTCTATTACGAGCTGAAAAAATTTGACCTGGCGATGCAGGCCATGGAGCGTGCGGTCAAAGCCGATCCCCGCTCGGCCAAGGCGCTCGGCTCGCTGGCGCATTTCTGGTATGCACTTTCCGAAAGACGCGAAGAGAGCGGGGATTTTGACGCTGCCCAGGATGCGATCCGGCAATCGGTCGGCATGTATGGCCGGGCGATTGCGGCCGGGGGGACGAACTATATCGAATATCGCAAGGCTGCAGAGGCCCGGGTCAGGGATCTCGAGAGGCTCAGGGCAGCGGCAAGGACAAATGGCCTGACGCGCATCCCGGCTGCAGAATAGGGTGCTTATCCAGACTATCTGAAATTCACACGGGAGCAGGGCATGGCAAAATTTGGTGACCGTTTCAAATACTGTCCGTATTGTGGAAAGCGTTTTCGCTATGAGTGCGAATGCCCGTATGGAAAGCATGTCCGGATGAAGCTGGATTTTGACGAACGCTTGCGCGAACTCTACGGAAAGCGGTTTTGTCCATGGTGTGGTTCCCGTTCGACAAAACTGGAGTGTCCGCTCTGCAGGAAGGCGTTTGACCGGGAGGACATGTTTTACTGAACGTGTTTTTTCAATTAACCCGCCCCCAGGATATGACGACAATCGGCATGAGATACCTTCTCGAAGGGGAATGCCGTGTACGACAGGGAAACGCTGGGCAGGATCGTCGAGATCCTCAGAGATGAAAAACGCACACTTGAAGAAGTCGCAGTGCTTGAAGAAAAACGCTGCCGGCTCTTGACGGAAAGCTGCTGGCCCCGGATGGAGAGCATCGACGAAGGGGTTTCGGTCCTTGTTGAGAAGCTGTATGCTCTCGAAAAGGAACGCCTGTATGCCGGAAGCCGGATGATGCATACCAAAAGCGCTGATACCCTCGGTGAGTTGATCCGCTTTGTCTCCGAATCAGATCGTGAAGAACTGATCCAGCTGCAGCATGACATGACAGCCGTGATCCAGCGGCTCCAGTTTCTCAAATCAGTCACAGAAGCCCTGCTCAAGGACAAGAAAGAGCTGTCAGATGTGACCATGTCCGCAGCCCGGGGCGAAAGCGGTGTGACTGAATATACCGAAAAGGGCTCTACCCGGGAGGTCAATACCGGGGCGGCATCGATTCTCTTCAGCCGCCGGATATAGGAGGTCAGGATGATATCCACCTTTCACGGAATAGAGGTTGGCAAGCGGGGTCTGCAGACGCATCAGCAGGGGATGCACGTTGTCGAGCACAACATTGCCAATGCCAATACGGAGGGATACTCGCGCCAGAGGATTGCCTTCGAGGCCATGCAACCCCTCCATATTCCGGGACTCTCCAGGGCCGAGACCCCGGGGCAGATCGGGCAGGGAAACGTGGTCCAGTCGATCACCCGCGTGCGGAATGAATTTATTGATGACCGCATCATGGAAGAGACCTCGACCATGGGCTACTGGAAGACCACGCATGAGCATCTCTACCAGATCGAACAACTCCACAATGAATCCTCGGCCCAGACCATCCGCAATGATCTGGACCAGTTCTGGAAGTCGTGGGAAAAGCTCAACACCAACCCTGATGACAGGGCTACCAGGGCAGTCGTGCGTGAAACAGCCGTCACCCTCTCGCGCAGCATCTCAAAGAGCTTTGACAGACTCTATGGGCTTCAGTCAAACATTGATACCCAAGTCAGGCTCAAGGTGGACGAGATCAATGCTGCGGCCCGCCAGATTGCAGACCTGAACGCGCAGATTCTCAAGTCCCAGCAAGCCGGAGACAATCCCAATGACCTGATGGACAAGCGGGATCTGGTTGTCGAAAAACTCTCGAAAATGGTCAATGTCAATGTTGTCCGCGGCGATCCTGACGAGTTTATGGTCTATGTCGGGAGCCAGTATCTTGTGCAGGGCCAGAAGATGCGCGCCATGGCTGGCGAGGGAAACCCGAAAAAGGACGGCTTTGTCGATGTCAGGTGGGCGGATGACAAGAGTCTGGTCAAGATCGAGAGAGGCGAGATCCACGCCCTGCTTGAGCTTCGGGATGTGACAATTGCCAACCAGATTACCCAGATTGACAACATGACTCTCAACCTGACTGATCTGGTCAACGAAACCCACAGGGATGGGTTTGGCCTCAATTTCAAGACCGGCCTCAATTTCTTTCAGGAAATCAAGCTGACCCAAAACAGGAACGGGAACTACGATCTTGACGGAGACGGGCAGGAGGATCACACGATTCTCTTCAAGATTGCAGGAACAAAGCAGGTTGACCTGGACGCTCCGATCGGGAGCGAGGGTGTCCTGAATTTCGGTCCGGCGAATCCGGACGGGAAAAACGTGACAGTCAGTTATACAGCCCGGGACCGGGTGCGGGATGTTGTCGAACGGATCAACAAGAGCGATGTGGGTGTCGTGGCCTATGTCAATCACCGCAACCGGATTGCCTTCAAGGCCACCATTCCCCAGGATGAGCGAAACCAGAAGTTTGTCATCCGCCACCTTGAGGATTCGGGCGACTTTCTGGTCGGGATCAGCGGTGTTCTCAGGGAACGCGGACAGGCCGGAGCCTACGACTGGGCTGCGATCAATCAGGTCAACAAACTGGCGGGCAGCGAAAAGGATTATTCGGTCACGCCGCAGTATCATCCGAGCCGCTGGGTTGATGTCGATGTGATGATCAAAAACGATCTCAACAATATCGCAGCCTCCCAGGGCGTGGATACCAACGGGGATGACCGCTTTGACAAGGCCAATGGAGCCGGCGACGGGAATAACGCCCTGGCGATTGCAAAATACCGCTATGGCAATGGCATGATCGGGGAAAACGCCACCTTTGACGAGTTTTTTACCTCCGTCATCGGCAAGCTCGGCTCGGATTCACGGGATGCAAAGACCCATCTTGAAAAGAGCGAGCTGGTGATGAAGCACCTCGAAAACAACCGCAAGTCAAATTCGGGTGTGAGCTACGATGAGGAGATGGCATCGATGGTGAT
>JAKPMW010000159.1 GCA_029548715.1 Spirochaetota bacterium
TGCATTGGCCACCCTTCCGCAGTGAAAGACCACAGGGAGTTTGTGGCGGGCCGCCAGACTGTAGACCGGCAGGATGGCAGAATCAGCGGGATCAAACTCCTGGGCCATCGGGTGCAGCTTGATCCCCCGGGCTCCGAGTGCATGGTATTGGGCGAACAGGCTGTCTATGTTGTGATCCTGCAGCAGGGCAGGAGAAAAGCTGACAAGGGGAACAAGGGCCGGCGAGATGCTGGCGAGAGACAGCGTCCAGAGATTGTTTTCGTGCAGAAAGCGGTTGCTGGCAAAGTTGGCCAGGATCGTGTAATCAATCCCCGCCTGGCGCATGTCGGTGAGGAGGGAGGCGGGAGTCCCGTCCCCGGCCGGCTGGAAGGCGATCGAAAAACGCTCGTTGAAACTGGACATGATCCTGGAGGACACATCCTGGTCGGGGAAGATGTGGGCATGGCCGTCAACAATCAGGTATCCGTCGCGCATGCAAAAAATATAGCATATTCCGCCGGGGATGATCTTCCCGCTCCGTGCGTGGGTACGTCACCACGGCAAGCGATGTTCGCAAACCACCCCCAGTCTGCGGGCGCTTCCCGCAGGTGCAGCCGGATCATGGCTCTGCAGGGCAAAAAACTGTCAGCAGGTGCACGAATAATGTGTATTTTGACCCCAGCAGCGTGATAGCATGCACGGATAGAGCAACTTTGGTGATACGGTGGGTCGAATGGTTCGGAGTGTGTTCAGCGTGACCGTAGTGATCCTGATGGCTGCGTGCTCATCAGGCGGGAGGGAGCAGGCTCCCCCCGGAGAGATCCCGCACGGAAAACGGCCCGTCATCGGGCTGGTGCTCTCTCCCAACGGGCTTGGAGACATGTCATACAATGACATGCAGTACAATGGCCTGATCGAGGCCTACCGGCGGCATGATATTGATGTCCAGTTTCGCGTCCCGCAGGTTGATACGCCTGCCGCGATCACGAAACTCTGTGAGGATCTTGTCACGAAGACGGGATGCCGTCTGCTCATGGCAGGCGAGGGTGTCCGGATGACGCCCATCTTCGAGGTGCTTGCAAAAAAATATCCGGCAGTCACGTTTGCCCTCCTCGGCTACCAGGGACAGCCCCTGCCCAATCTTGTTTCGAGCCGCTTTGCCCAGTACGAGGGTTCCTTTGTGACGGGTGTCCTGGCTGCCCGCATGGCACAGGGGCGCGGGATTGCCTTTATCGGGGGGGTCAATATCCCCGCCATTGCCGAATTTTCCGGAGGATTTGTGGATGGAGTCCATCATGTGGATCCCCGGGCCGGCGTTCTCGTGCGGCATATCAGCCTTTTTCCGGATTTTTCAGGATTCGATAATCCGCAGGCCGGCTATCGTCTGGCACGTGATCTGTACGGGGCGGGTGTCTCCGTGATCTACGCCGCAGCCGGGGCCAGCGGAAACGGGATTATCCAGGCGGCCAGGGAGAGTGGGCGCTTTGTGATCGGGGTTGATTCAAACCAGGACCATATGGCCCCGGGCAATGTCCTGACAAGCATGATGAAGCGCCTCGATATTGCCGTCGTGACCATTGTCGAGCGTTTTTTGCAGGGTACGCTGAAGGGCGGTGCTGAGGTGATTTCGTTCGACTATTCCAATGGGGGTGTCAGTACCACGGACATGGCCTTTGTGCGCGAACAGGTATCCACCCCGGTCATGGCTGAGGTCAGGGCGATCGAGGCGGCTTTCGCGGTCCGGAGACGATGAAGGTACCCGCAATATTCCGGGAGTATTCCCCCTTGTGAGGACGGGACCCTCCGGGAGAGCGCCTGCGTGCACACCCGCGCAGAGACCGCAGGCTGAAGAGCGCGGTGTTTGATGCTATACTTGAGGCATGATGGGGGTGCCTATGCGGTCCTTGACGGTGGTTGCGGTGCTGGTTCTGGTGCTGGGGGCATGCACCGGGGAGAATATCTGGGGCGAGCTCGAGCCGTATACGGCCTCAGCCAATGCGACGTTTACGGTGAGCGAGATTTTCCCCAACATTACGGGACCGGTAGCGCCCAATGTTGTCATGACCGTCCGCTTCTCTGCCCCCGTTGATCACACTTCCATCATCCCCGGCGGGAATCTGCACCTGATCCGCAGGGGCGCGACCAGCGAGGCCGTCGCTTTTACGCCAGTCCTCCAGTCCGATGGCCGGTCTGTCAATCTTGCTCCGGCAACGGTACTCCAGCGCAGCAGCCAGTACGAGATCCGGGTCGATGGGGGGATCAAGGCCAGTTCCGGTTCGGCCCTGACCAATACGATCAGCCGGAGTTTTACGACGGCCAGTGGGCCGGTGGTCACATCCATGACTCCGGCCAGGGATTCCACGGTGGGAGGGGATGTTCCGAGCATAACCCTCAATTTCAGCGAGAGTATCCTTCCTGAGACGGCTGTTGTGACTGTCAGTGATCCACAGGGATCAACCTATGACTATCCCCTTTCCGGGAGTGGGGTGACCGCCGATGCTGCACATACGTCCTTTGTAATCGATGTTACGGGAACCCTGCCCTGGACACAGGCTGACCTGCAGATGGACCGCGAGATCAAGCTGACGATCAACGGGGTCAAGGCCAGACTGGACGGTGTTGCCATGGACTCGGGTTCCAGTGTGCTCATGTTCAAGATCCGGCCCTGGTGGTATCCGACTGGGGATGTGCCTTCGGTTCCTGTTGCAGCAGTTGCGGAGCAGATGTTTGACCTGGATTCCGATGGCAGCAGACTCTGGCTGGTGTACGCAAACGGCAATGCTGTCAATGTCTTTGCCAACTCCGGAACCGGATTTTCTCCGCTTGTCACCATCACACTCGGGAATGAGTTTACGGCAACGCGAGTTGCCGCCACGCCAGCCAACGGGAATCTGTACGTCTTGATCGGTGGGAAAAACATAACCACCGGCGAACAATTCGTTTCGTGGTGTTTGGTGTCACCAACTCCGTCAGGGCCAACATTGGGACTGAATGAAGCTCTGGTCAATCTTGCCCAGTCTGATTCATTGTTTGCCATCCATGCCGTGACGGATACCAGCGGACCACGTTTTGGTGTCAGTTTTCAGGGTGGTTCTGGCATGAAGCACCAGTTTTTCAAGTCTGCCGGTAATGGTTTTGTACCCGACCGCGAGATTGATGCCGGGGGAACAGTCTCGGCGGCGTTTGTGGATGCGGGTGCGGCCACACTCTTTCACGCTGCAGGTCAGACTCTTGTCTTTGACAGCTTTGCCGGGTCTGGGAGTCTGCCGCTGCTCCCTGGTACGTGGGGGGCCGTATCGGGTATCAGTGCCGCCCGCTGGAGTGGTCTTGCCTGGGCTGCCGTTGGAGAGAGTTCATCATCGCACCTCTTCCGCTACGAAAATGGGGGATGGTTGCCGGTAACGGCTCAGCCATCGGGCTTCTCTTCGTCGGCTGGAGCTACCCTCCGGCTCTATCCAACCCAGGACCGGCTCTATTTGGGCTATAGCGGGGGATCCTCCGGGTACACGGTGGCAGGCTGGCGCGGGTCATGGGAGGTGCCGCCCCACCTGACGGGTAAGCCCGTCCAGGACGTGCAGCTCGCCTGGTTCAACGGCAAGCTCTATGCGGCCTTTATCGCCGAGTACAAGCTCTTTGTCCGTGAATGTTATCCGTAGAAAAAGCCGATACTGGGAGTATGTGACCAGCAGAGAGGGCCTTCAAACACGATGAGCACAACCGGAACACGCCGCAGGCTGCATTTTTCCATCGGTTTCAAGCTGATTACCATCACATCCATCATCGTTGCGGCCTCGCTGGGCGGGATGATCTTTCTTGCCTCGTATTTTTTTCGCGATGACAACGAGATCCGGATCAAGGAAACCAATCTCCAGGTGGCCGGACTGATCGCCAAAAAGGTGTTTTCGGACGTGACGGCCGTTGTGGACAAGGTCGGGATGATCGGGAATCTTCTTCAGGCCGAAAAGGAGCGGACCAGGGACGGGCAGGCTGGCGATGGCAAGTCCGCTGCCCGGGCAGTCTTTGACAACGACCGGGATATCCTCTTTGCCGCCATCGTCGAGCGGGATGACAAGGGTGAGCCGGTCATCAGGGAGCGGCTGGCCAACCGTGAATTTGCCACCGAGCGTGGCCAGGACGAGGCTGGCCTGGCGGCCTCCATGGGGCCGCTCCTCCCCCTGTTGTCAGGCAGTTTTTCCGGCCAGTCCATTGTTGCCAATCCTTCTCCACGACTCGGGTACGGGGCTCTCGCCTTTGCGGTCCCCTACCAGCGTGTTTCTGCGGGTGAGGCCCGCAGCATCCTTGTCATCATTCTCCGGCTCGAGCGTTTCAACGAGACCGTCAAATCGCAGGGAATTACAAAATCATACATCGTAAACGGTGCCGGGGATGTGCTGGCCCACTTTGACCAGTCCCTGGTCACAAGCGGGGCCAATCTGGCAAAGTCCCCGGTCATCCGGATGATGCTCAAGTCAACCAACCCCAATGGCCAGACCCGGTACCAGGACACGGACGGCCGCTGGTATCTTGGCTCGTTCCAGAAGATCGAATTTGCCGACCTCGGGGTTGTCGTGTATGTCGACGAAGAAAAGGCATTCGAGGCCGTCTACCGGATCCAGCGGCGCAACATGATCATTACCGCCCTTGTCCTCAATTTTGCCATGCTGGTCGTCTGGTTTTTTGCCAAGACGATCACCAGACCCGTCAAGAGCCTTGCCGGTGCTGCGCTGCAGGTCAAGGAGGGGCAATACGACATCGGGATTCGTCCCACCACCCGGGACGAGATCGGGGATCTGACCGGGACCTTTGTCGAGATGGCACAGGGGCTGGCCGAACGCGAAAAAATGAAGGAAGCATTCGGAAAGTTCGTCAACAAGGAGATTGCCGAAAAGGCAATGAAGGGCGAGCTCAAGCTCGGCGGTGAGCGCAAGGATGTGGCCATCTTCTTCTCGGACATTCGTTCCTTTACCGCGATCAGCGAAAAGCTGCAACCGGAAGAGGTCGTCGAATTTCTGAATGCCTACATGACCCGGATGGTGGCCTGCGTCAACGAGACACACGGCGTTGTGGACAAATTCATCGGGGATGCCATCATGGCTGTCTGGGGAACCCCGGTCTCCCACGGGAACGATATCGAAAACGCCATCAATGGCGCCCTGATGATGCGAAAGTCGCTCATCGAATTTAATGCAGACCGGGGCGGGCCGGGAAAGCCGCTGATCAAGATTGGCTGCGGAATCAATGTCGGACCGGTGATTGCCGGTCAGATCGGATCGCATGAGCGGATGGAGTACACCGTCATCGGGGATGCGGTCAACCTTGCGTCCCGCATCGAGTCCCTCAACAAGCCCTTTGGAACGGATATCCTGATTTCAGAGGACGCCTGGGGGCGGGTGGACGAGATCTTCATCACCCATCCGATGCAAAAGATCAAGGTCAAGGGCAAGACCGAGCCCCAGCAGATTTACGCGGTCATCGGGAGACGGGATGACCCGGCTTCCCCCCGGACCCTGGACGAAGTCAGGACCCTGGTCGGAGTGGACATGTCGCATGTCAATCTCGACAAACCTGCAGACGAGGGCGAGGTCAAGTATGAGATCCTCGAGTAGGGATGCCATTTTTGTCGCCATCAATCTGGCCGTCTTCTGCTGCTTTGGCTGGATGCTCTATGCGGACTTCGGCCAGCGCATCGAAAAGACGGATGGTGTCAGACTGGGGACGATCACCTTCAAAAAGCGGGTCGCCGAACGCAAGTACAGCGATCAGGTGATCTGGGAGACGATAACCGAAAACTCGGTCCTCTATGACAATGATTCCCTGCGGACAGCGGATGGGTCCGAGGCAGTCGTCCTGCTGGATGACGGGACACGGATCGAACTGGGTGAAGAAACCCTGATCATGCTGGCCCGTTCGGGCCGCGGGCTTTCGATTGACTTCAGGCAGGGAACAATCGCCGCCCGCGCCGGGGCAGCACCCCGGCGCGAGGGCCAGTCCGCTTCCGGCGGGGCTGAGGCCGGTTTTGATGCGGGCAGTGCCACCAATATCGAGATCAAAAGCGGGGATACCGCTGTTGCCCTGGCAAAGACCGATGCGACCCTCAACAAAAAAAAGGGGGCATCCGATCTGGTGCTGGATGTGACCCGGGGCAAGGCCGTGGTGGCCCAGGCGGGAAAGCGGGTTGAAGTCAGGGAAAACGAGCAGGCCGTTATTGACGCGAAGCAGAAGGCCCCAGTCATCCGCAAGGCATCCATCATCCCCCTTGCCGGCAGCGGGGCGGTCATTAGTGAAAACGAAACGGCAGCAGTGGAATTTGCCTGGCAGGGCGAGGGGGCTGGTCCCTTTACCCTCCTTGTCGGCAGGGATGCCTCGCTGGCCACTCCCCTGATATCGAGGCAGGCTGCCGGGCTGCGTGAGACGCTCACGCTCTCCCCGGGAACCTGGTACTGGCGTGTGACCGGGAGGGAGGGCGAGGCTTCGCGGATCGAGCGGACAATCGTGGTACGGGCTGTTGTTCCCCAGCCTGTTCAACCGGCAGAGGGTGCCGTGATTTCATTTTATACGGCCCAGCCCCTTGTTCGGCTGGCCTGGCTTGCGGATGAAGCCGCCTCGGGGTATGATGTCGAGATTTCGAGGGACGCAGGGTTTTCAGCACTGAGCGCCAGACTCCAGAGCCAGACAGGCAGTATCGCGACCGATTCGCTGGCCGAGGGGGAATACTGGTGGCGAGTGCGGGCCAGATATGCCTCCGCCAGGGGTGCGCAGGTGACAGGGCGTCCGGCGCGCTTTGTCATCAGAAAGCGCGAGGCGCCGCCGGTTGTCGCCATTCCGGCACCCGAGACAAAGATCTCGACGGCCCAGCTGGCAGCACAGCAGGCGGCCATCTCATGGCAGGGGGATCCCGAGTTCTCCCGCTACAGGCTTGAGGTTGCCAGAAGCCCCGAGTTTGCCCAGGTTGTCTACCGTGAAGAGACCAGTGTCAATTTTTCGAGGATCAGGCCGGACATGGCCGAGGGACGCTATTTCTGGAGGGTGACGGGTATTGACCAGCAGGGCAAACCCGGCTCCACATCCCCGGTTGCGAGTGTCGAAGTCACAAAGCCGATGCCTCCAGTCCTGATGACGCCGGCCGAGGGTGCCATGCTGGTGGGGGAAGGCGCGGGAGTCGATATTGTCTTTTCGTGGCAGGATCCCAACCGGGGCGGATTTGCCCGGCTTGAACTTTCTGCCGAGCAGGGTTTTGGCCGGATTGAGCGCACGCAGCCGGTACGGGGAAATGCAGCCCGCCTGACTGTTCCGCTCGGACAGTGGTGGTGGCGGGTTGCATTGACCGACGCTGCTGGCAGGGAAATCGCGGCACCTGCATCGCGAAGCCTGACGGTCTCCCGTGCCCTCGGCCTGCCCGGACTGGTGTCTCCCGCTGCGGGAACAGAGATTGACATGAGCAGGGCAAATTCGATCGAGTTTCGCTGGGAAGCGGTGGAGGGGGCAGATGCCTACGAATTCTCGCTGTATGGCTACCAGGGCTCGGTCCTCCAGAAGGTGTTTGAGAATCGTGTGACGGATCTGCGCTACGTTTTCGCAATGCTCGACCGTCTCGACCGGGGGAGCTTTGTCTGGGAAGTGGTTGCCCTCTCCCTGGATGCTGGCCGGGTCAAGACGCGTTCACAACCTGCCCGGGGCAATTTTATCGTCAGGCTCCCCGAGCTGCGCAAGCCGGTTGTGATAACCCCGGGTGTCATCTATGCCGAGTGACCGGCTCATGATATATATCAAGGTTCTGGAATAGTAAAAAATTATCATATTGCTTGACAGCGATACCGCCCCGGGAGAGACTGGACCCAGGGCGGCGTTGCCGTACCTGCAGCCAAGTGGTATCGAATTACACACGAAAGGACGGATTGGCAGTACCTGCAGTACCCATGAAATTGACATATCCTGTGACACACATTTCGAATGTACAACGAAAGGATATCATATGAAGACCCGCAAGAGCAGTATCATTCTGGCAGTCATGTTGACCGGCATCCTGGCAGCCTGCAGTTTTGGACCGGATGTGACAGGTGTGACGGAAGATGTGGCAGTCGATCGCGCGACGACCTATACCGAAGGCTTTGAAGCCTGCACGGCAACCGGGACGAGTTACGTTACCGGCAGCTTTACCGGCAACAACAGCGTCAAGTGGTATTATGTCAGCGCAGCATGGTCCGGCGGCACGATTACCGGATCAAAGACACCCGTGCTGGGCATGGGCAAGTCTCCCGCTGCGTCGGTGTATGCCACGGTTTCGACCGGTGTCGGGACCCTGTCGTTCAAGGCGAAAAAGCCCTATACGACTTCGGTCAGCATCGCCGTCAAGATCAATGGTGTAACCAAGGCCACGTTTACGACTTCCAGTACGACAGCCGTCACGGCCGGTCCGTATACGATCAATACGGCCGGATCGGTCAAGATCGAACTGGTGCAGTCCTCAACCTCGGCCGGTCAGGCAGCGGTGGATGACATTACCTGGACCTCGTACTCGACTACCTCGAGTTCCAGTTCTGTCTCAAGCAGCAGCTCGGCAAGCAGTTCGTCAAGTTCAACGGTCCTCAACGAAGACTTTACCCTGCCCCAGTCTGTCCGCGACTATTACCGCAGCGCATACGGACTCTCCGGGACGACCCTGCGCACAACCCTGCGCACGATCATTTCGGCAGGATACGTTGACAAGGGGTACAGTGGACTCTGGACCACCTACCAGACTTCGGATGTGACTCCGGCCGGAAAGATCTGGGACCTGTATTCGAACACGGACAACAACGGAACAGGTGCCACCGCTTCTTACTGGTACACTCCCGTTACGTCGCAGTGCGGGACCTATTCAGCCGAGGGCGGATGCTACAACCGCGAGCACATGGTTCCCCAGAGCACATTTGCCGAGGCAGCACCGATGGTCAGCGATGCCCATCACGTGACAGCCACTGACGGCAAGGTCAACGGGATGCGCTCCAACTATCCGCATGGAAACGTGGCCACAGCTACCTGGACTTCGCTGAATGGTGGGAAGCTTGGTGCCGGAACATCGGCCCAGGGCTATACCGGAACCTGTTTTGAGCCGAGGGCGGATGCCAAGGGCGATATTGCACGCATTTACATGTATTTTGCAATCCGCTACTACGGCAATTCGAGCTGCACGGCCTGGGCTTCGATGGGCGCCGGGGCAAAGCTTCTCTCATGGTCGCAGACCCTGTATCGCTCCTGGAGCGCTGCAGATCCGGTCAGCTCCAAGGAGAAGACCCGCAACGATGCCATCTACGCTATCCAGAAAAACAGGAATCCGCTGGTTGACTATCCTGCGATTGCCACACTGATCGACTTTACGCTTTAAGAGAATCTGGGTCATTCGTACAGTCCCGCATCCTGTGCGCAGGATGCGGGATTTTTTGCGTGTGGCGGGATGTATCCGAATCGTGCGAAGAAGGGTTGTGCACTGGGTACGCTGCCCGGTCCGGGTCTGTCCAGCAGGGTCGTTTCCGGACGCGATCGCGCTACCGTTTTCTTCCGTAGCTGATGCGGGGATCGGCAACCGCGTAGAGGATATCGGCCAGGAGGACCCCGAAGAGGGTCAGGAAGGCAGACAGGACCGAAAGCCCCATGATGGTGGTGTAATCCCGATAGAGAACGCTTTCGAAAAAAAGCTGCCCGATGCCCGGGAGGCTGAAGATCCGTTCGATGATCACACTGCCCGAAACAAGGGCCGGAATCAGGCTCCCGACCAGGGTAATGATCGGGAGGAGGGAGTTGCGCAGGCCGTGGCGAAACAACACAGTCCGGGGCGGGATCCCCCGGGCAGCGGCTGCCAGCATGAAGTCCTGCCGCAGGACCTCGAGCATTGAGGTGCGGGAGAGTTTGGCGATAAAGGCGATGCTTCCGTAGGTCAGGCAGATGACGGGCAGGACCGAGTGCCAGACGATATCCCCTAATTGTGCAAAAAAACCGAGCTCGTCATGCATGTCCGACATGAGTCCGGCCACGGGGAAAATGTCCAGTTCGACACCCAGCCAGTTGAGGAGGAGCAGGGCAATCCAGGGGACGGGGAGGGAATAAAGGACAAACACGAATCCGCCCGTCCAGCGGTCAAAGGCTCCCCCCTGACGCCGGGCGGCCAGGGTGCCCAGGGGAATGGCGATCATGAAGGCCAAAAAAATCGAGAGCAGGTTGAGCCAGAGGGTCAGGGGGAGGCGTTCGCCGATCTTTTCGATAACGGGGCGGTTGTCGATAAACGAATTTCCGAAATCAAGGGTGACAACCCGGCCCAGCCAGGCCAGATACTGGACGTGGGCGGGTTCGTCAAGCCGGTAGAGCTTGCGCATGGCCTCAAGATGTGCCTTTGTCCCTGCACCCTTGGTTGAGAGGGCACCTCCGTACTGCATGGTCACGGGATCGCCCGGCGCCGCCTGCATGATGAAAAAGGTGACGAGGGTGATCCCGAAGAGGGTGGGGATGGCAATCCCCAGGCGGCGCAGGATATAGCCCAGCACGCCGGCCGGTCCTATTCGGCCCGCGCCGAGGCTGCGCTCCAGGAGACAAGACCCGGCCAGGACGAGTAGGCACCCCTGATGGAGGTGGCTACTCCGCGCATGCGCCTGGTATGCAGGCCCAGGAGTTCATTGGCGATCAGGAAGGTGTAGGGCTGGTCGTCATGGATCAGGCGATGGATCCGGTGGGCAATCCGGATCCGCTCGGGCATCTCAAAGGTGCGGCGTGCCTCTTCAAGCAGGCGATCGACCTCGGGGTTTGAATAGCCGACATGATTGAGCCCATCATTTTGCATCGAAGAGTGCCAGAGATCATAGACATCACAGTCGATGGCATTGTTCCAGCCGAAGAGGGCCGCCGTAAATTCGCTCCCCGAAAGCCGCTTGTTGAAGACGGACCACTCGAGAGTCCGGACCTGCATGTCAACACCGATCCGGGCCAGCTCGGACTGGAGGATGACCGCGATCGCCCGCCCGTTTTCTGACCCTTGAGTGACAAGAAATTCAAAGCGGAATTCCTTGCCATCCCTGACCCGGATCTTTCGTGCCGGATCAAGCTTCCAGCCAGCCTCGTCCAGCAGGCGGGCCGCCATGGCCGGGTCATAGGCCAGCGGAGTCAGCGAGCGGTCCTCGGCCCACGAGCTGCGGTAAAACGGACCTGTCTGGACCTGGCCAATGCCGCGGTAGATGTTTTTGAGGATGGCCTCCCGGTCAAGGCAGTGGGTCATGGCTCGCCGGACCCGGGCGTCGGTAAAAAACGTATTTCCCTTTTGCTGCCAGGCGATCACCCCGTAGGATGTGCTGATGCTGCGCAGGCGACCAAAATTGGTTTGTGCATCCTCCTTGACAAAGTCGAGCCAGGTGATGGCTCGCAGCGAGTCCACCAGATCAAGCGCTCCCTTTTTGAGGGCGGCCATGATCGAGCCTTCCTCGGAGATGATGCGAAAGACAACGCGGGTGAAAAATGGCTTGCGCTCGCCCCACCAGCGTGGATTGGTCACGAATGTAATGTGTCTCCCGGTTTTCCACTCATGGAACTTCCAGGGCCCGTTGCCCACAGGCTTGCGGTTCAATACGGGATCACGCATCTCCTTGCCTTGCCAGACATGTTTCGGGATGGGCGTCATCCCGGCCAGCACCATCTTCGCATTGACATGCGGTTTTTTCCAGACCGCGGTAAAACTCCAGTCGTCATGCACGGTCAGTGTTCCTATTTCAGCCAGGTCACTGATCTTGTTTTGCGCCCCGGATGCCGGGTCAAGGATCATGCGCCAGGTGTATTCGACATCATGGGCGGTGACCGGCTTTCCGTCCTCCCAGACAGCATCCCGGCGCAGATGGACAGTCAGCGAACGCTTGTCGGGACTGATGGTGATATTGGTTGCCAGGGCCGGTCTGAGGGCGTTGGTCGCGTTCATGTCAATCTCGAAAAGCGATGTGTAGAGGAGCCCGATGGCCTGTGCTTCGTAGGCGCTCGAGTATGGCACGTAGTTGAGATAGTTTGGTTCGCCCTGCAGCACTCCCTGGAAGGTGGTCGCTTCGGGTCTGCCGCTCCCTCCGCAGGAGACAAGGGCAAACACGATCAGGACAAGAGACAAAAAGGCAGTGCGGGTCACAGCGACCTCCGGGTTTCAACAGGTATGCAAGGATAGTATACCATGCGGGGGCGTGAGGCAAGCCTGTCACGCCCTGATGCATGGAGAGATTT
>JAKPMW010000423.1 GCA_029548715.1 Spirochaetota bacterium
TGCTGTACTGCTGGCACTGGGGCAGTACAAGGATGTCGTCTCGGTTGGCGGGATTGCCCTGCTGAATACAGCCATCAATATTTTGCAGGAAATCAGGGCCAAGTGTGCCCTGGACAGGATCCGTATGGAACACCCGGCAACAACCCGGGTTGTCCGGGGCGGGAAGGAGATGGATGTTCCCGCGAGGACTGTTGTGAGAGGTGACTTGCTGGTCCTGGGGGCCGGGGCGCGTGTTGTGGCCGACGGCCCGGTGGTTCAGTCCGAATATCTTGAGCTTGACGAATCGATGCTGACCGGAGAATCCGAATATGTGGGTAAGGATCCCGGGGATCGGGTCCTTGCCGGGAGCTTTGCCGTTGCGGGCGCCGGGCTGTATCTGGCAGAAAAACTCGGCCCTGATGCGTGGATTCAGAGTGTTGTGCGGGATTCGAGAAAACATTGCGACAGACGAACGGAGATTGAGCGACGCGTGGATGTCCTTGTCCGGGCCTGCATGGTGCTCTGTTTTCTGGTCTCAGCCCTCCTGCTTGCCGTGCATAATCCCCTGGCAAGTGGACTGGTTGATCCTGTCCGGTTTATTGTGGCCTCGGTTACCTCACTTATCCCCCAGGGGCTTGTGCTGATCGTTACGGTCGCTTTTGCTCTGGGGGTGATTGCATTTGCACGCAAGGGGATCATCTTCCGCCGGATGAATGCCGTCGAAGGGCTTGCCGGAATTGATCTGATATGCATGGACAAGACAGGGACACTGACCCATAACGAGATCCAGCTTGAGCAGGTTGTTGCATGTGACAGCGTTGTGTGTTCCGGTACGGTGCTCAAGGAAGACGGAATACACAGCCTCCTGAGTGCATTTGCTGCCGGGGTCTCGGCCAGAAACAAGACGATTGAGGCCGTTGCCTGTGCCCTGCCGGCCGACAGCCAATGGAAAAAGGTTTCCGAGATCCCGTTCAAGTCTAAAAACAAATTCAGTGCGGTCAGGGTAGAGGGGGGCAATGGGGAAACATGGGATGTGGTGCTGGGGGCCGCCGAGATGCTGGCTCCCAGACTGAGCAGTTGTAACGTGCCTGATACGGTTGCCGGTCAGATCCGTGATGCCGAGGCGAAGGGATTGCGAACCGTCCTGGGGGCTGTGCGCAAGGCGGGTCAGGATGTGCTTGGGGAACACACTCTGGACAGTCTGATACCGGCATGTCTCGTTGTGTTCAGTGAGCGCATAAAGGAAGAGGCGCCGGCCATTCTGGACGGATTTGCAAAGCGGGGTGTCAGGCAGGTTGTGATTTCGGGAGACAGTCTTGTGACCGTCCAGAGCCTTGCCCGGAAAATTGGTCTGAGCGGTGCAGATGCCGGGGTCAGCGGGCAGGAGCTGTCCGCACTGGCGAGCCATCAAGATGGAGGCCGGGCTTTCAGGGAGAGGGTGCTTGCAAGCAATGTTTTTGCCAGGGTTCTGCCCGAACAAAAAAAGGCCATTATCCGGACATTCAGGGATGGCGGGTACCATGTGGCCATGGTTGGGGATGGTGTCAATGACGTGCTTGCCCTCAAGGAATCAGAACTGGCCATTGCCATGGGTTCCGGAGGGAGCATGGCCAAGGATGTTGCGGACATTGTTCTGGTCGATAACCGTTTTGACCTCTTGCCTGGACTGCTGGAGGAAGGTGAAAAAATAGTCTCTCGCATTCGTGATGCAGCGCGAATCTTTACCCTGAAGAATGCCTACGCTCTGATACTGATTGTGTCCACCATCGTGTTCGGGTTGAATTTTCCATTTTATCCCCAGCAGATAACCATGATCAATTTTGTTACAATTACCATTCCCCTCCTGTATATGGTCAAATTTTCACAGCAACGCTCCCGGGTTGAAGGGGGGTTTCTGGGGAACATCCTCAAATTCTCACTCTGGACAGGGGGACTTGTTGCTGGAGCATCCCTTGCATTGAATTTTATGCTCAGCCCGGAATATCCGCCGTTTTCGATCCGCGAGATGCTCGGGATTGCACATGCGTTTGGATCATATCTTCCAAACCCCTCGCATCTGGTCCAGACGGCCGGAATTATCCCGGTTGTTGTGATTGGATCACTGGCCTTTGTGGTCCTTATGGTCCAACCCGGGCGGGTGCGTGATCTGATGCGGTGCAGTGCGCAAACTATGGTGCCTATTGGCCTCTCTATGGTGCTCATACTGCTCTTTTTTGGCGTCATGCACACCCAGGTCCTGGCAGACTTTTTTGAATTTGTCCCCCTGAGAGGGTCTGTACTCAGAGATGTCACCATGGTGACATTACCGACGGCCATTATGTCATGGTTTGTCCTGAAAAAGCTGGTTGGCAGACGGGTTAGAGCCGTGTTGTGATGGCTGCCTCGACGAAGGCTGCGAAGAGTGGTGATGGAGCTGACAGGCGTGACTTGAATTCCGGGTGTGACTGAACCCCCAGATACCAGGGATGGCCATTGAGTTCTATTCCCTCAACGAGGTCATTGTCAGGGTTGATTGCGGAAAAAAGCACTCCGGCTGCTTCAAACTGGGGGCGATAGTGTGATGTGAATTCGTAGCGATGGCGGTGTCTTTCGCTGACCACAGCGATATTGCCGTATGCCTCAGCCATTTTTGTGCCAGAGACAATAACGGCATCGTATGAGCCGAGACGCATGGTCCCGCCCATATCCATTACTTTCTTTTGTTCCTCAAGAAGCGAGATCACGGGATGGGGGGTTCCGGGATCAAACTCGGAACTGTTTGCGGATGCAAGGCCCAGGATGTGGCGGGCGCAGTCAATAGCCATAACCTGCATTCCAAGACAGATCCCAAAGCAGGGGATGGCTTTTTCCCTGGCAAGCCGCGCCATCATGACCATTCCTTCAACCCCCCGTGATCCAAAGCCTCCCGGGATCAGGATGCCACTAACCTGCCCAAAAAAGTCACCATGGGCCCCTTCGAGTCCATCCAGGATGATCACCGATTCTGACGGGGTCTTGCCATCAAGGAGTTCTGTGTCAACACGGAGAATCCGTATTTTGGCTGAGTGATGTGCCCCGGCATGCATCAGTGCCTCATAAATTGACTTGTAGGCATCCTGGAGTTCGGTGTACTTGCCGGCTATCACTATGGTGACAAGGTGCTCAGGCTCAAGCCAGCGGCGGACACGGCTGTTCCACTCTGACAGGTCTGCATCTTTGTGCTCCAGATGCAGTTTTGAGAGAACCTTGGATAAGAGGCCCTGTTCGCGATAGATCTGTGGAATTTCGTATATGGTTGTGTCGATATTGCGCGCGGCAAAGACTCCGTCCCGGTCGACATTGCAGAATAAAGCCAGCTTCTCGCGCATTTCGACTGAAAGATCGTGCAGGGTGCGGCACATCAGGATGTCAGGAACAATTCCGATTTGCATTAACTCTTTGACGCTGTGTTGCGTTGGCTTGGTCTTGGCTTCACCTGCGGCAGAAAGCCAGGGCACGAGCGTCAGGTGGATGAAGACAGCATTTTCCCGGCCGACATCGAATGCAAACTGACGGATTGCTTCGAGGAAGGGTACGCTTTCAATGTCACCAACAGTGCCACCTATCTCAACAAGCAGGATATCGTGCCCTTTTCCTGCGGCCTTGATTCGAGCCTTGATCTCATCTGTGATGTGGGGGATGATCTGCACGGTTTTGCCAAGATAGCCGCCTGCGCGCTCCCGGCGTATTACTGCATCATAGATCTGGCCGGTCGAGACGGAATTGATGCGGGAAAAGCTGGCGTGCTGGGTGAATCGCTCGTATGTGCCGAGGTCCAGATCTGTTTCGGCACCATCGTCAGTCACGTAGACCTCTCCGTGTTGAAAGGGGGACATTGTGCCAGGGTCAATATTCAGATAGGGGTCAAGCTTCTGGAGTGTGACGCGAAATCCTGCATGTTCCAGCAGGCAGGCGATAGAGGCCGCGCATACTCCTTTGCCCAGTGATGAACAGACTCCGCCCGTAATGAAGATGTACTTCATTGTATCCCCCTGTCCAGCTGTTTGACTATGGTGACATGGGCCCGGCCGCTTTGAAGCAGTTGCTGTGTGGCGGCTGGAAGCCCGCCCAAATTTAGCCGGGTCTGCCGGGTCCGCCAAGTTTTTTATTTCAGGCCAGAAGATTTTCCCTGTGCCCAGTGGGCTGCGCCGATGGAGGAATATCCTGTCTTGTCGCCGTGCAGCCAGGCAATTGTTCCTGGTTCTGCCGGATCAGGGTACAGGGCGGTGAGATTGGAAGGAAACAGCAGGATTTGCTCGTGTTGCCTGTGCAGGTGGTTTGCGGCAAAGACATGATTCCGGTCAAGCCAGATAATTCGAGCATTGTCTACGATAGAAAGTGGCCAGAGGGAGTGGGTAGCTGGAACAAGCAGGGCAGGCTGGGTCGGGTGTGTCAAGCGAAATGAAAGCATTGCGTTGCTGAAGACGGCCTGAATCGATATCCCGCTTTTTCTACAGGAGAGAACTACGGGGTGCCCTGGTTCCAGGGTCTTGCGCACTATGGAGAGTGGAGGTCCTTGTTCCCGAAACAGCCAGGGTCGGCCATGCATGTCGAAAAATGGCCGGGAGCTACTGGCAAGCCGGGATACAAAGGGAGCAAGGCGCTCGATGACATCGCCGTCCTCGGATGAGAGGATGACATACTGTCCGTCGACCACCGCCAGAATTCGTCCGGTTCGTGCATCCAGGGCCAGGGGCCAGGCGATTTCATCCGTATCGGTCACTGTTTTGCTCTGGTTGTGCGCCAGATCAAAACGAACAAGCACGAGGCCATCCTGTTGATCAATCAGTCCGTCTCCGTTTGTGTCTGCAGTGCGTCGGGAAAACCAGAGGATCTTTCGCCTGCTGTCAAGCAGGGGCAGGGCGGGGCTGTAGCCGCAGTCTGCCATTTTCCGGCCATTCTGTGGCGTGTGGAGGGCATTGCTCCAGATGCTGACATTATATCCGCCAGGGGCATATTTTGCTGATGCCGGGCCTGCTTCGGAGTACCAGATGCTGGATGCTGTGGCTGCACACCAGAACCGTATGGCTGACCCGAGGGCAGGCGCGTGAATTTTTGGCTGAGTCAGCGGCTGGACGCCAGCTGTCAGTGCGGGGAGCGAAAAGAGCAGGAGGAGTGCCCGGACTGCAATCTTACCTGTAGATTGCTTTGAGGTCATTTTCGGACAAATTCGAGGAGAGTTCTGAGGGTGTCATCAACAGGCGGCGTACAGTCAGCCAGTATGCAAGCGGGTCAGCTTCGATCTGGGTGTTTTTTTGGGAGATATCGTTGATCATGGACTGGTAAGCCGTCTGCTCAATCTGATACACTTCCTGTGCAGTATCAAACTGGATGCGGGCAATCCGTTCGCGGATGATTTCGATCTCGCGGAACGCGGCGATGTTGGCTGTCCGGAGTCTCAGGCGCTCGTCGGTGGAGAGAGTGCTGGCTGCCATTTTCCGCTCGTTTGCGATGATCCGGGCCACGGCATCATCCAGCATGCGTTTTTGTTCCATGACCTTCTCGCCGGCTTCGCGTAACAGCCGATTGATCTTTTGCATTCGCTCGCGGGGGTTGCCGAGAAGGCTGAGTTCTTCAGCAATGGCGGGGATGTCCCGCTCGCCTGCATGCAGCGGAAGAATAGCCATTATTGGCAGAAGGAAGAGTATTGCTGTTCGCCACATATGCGGTGCCTCACTGTCAAGCTGACATTATGGAACTGTTTCAGAAGTAATACAGTTGCTTCATGCTCTGGTATCCACGGATGATGTCATCGGTTTCCTGCTCCGCGACACAGTTGTCAAGCGGCCCCTGTGTGAGTGCGGCCTTCGGGTCCAAGCTGTTTTCCTCGGTGACTGTGCCTGGTACCGCAAAGAGTACGGCAATGGCAACAAGCGCAGCGACGGCGATGGCCAATGCCGGGTGGTACCATGACCTGCGCGCAAGCAGTTCAAGATCGCCGGACTCCTCAACCCGCGCACGAATTCGGGTAAGCGCAAACTGCTCATCAACGGGAAGTACAGGCAGAGCTGAAAGTGCGGCGTGCATTCGCCGGTACTGGCTCAGTCGTTCTTTACATTCAGGACAGGACTCAATATGGTGCTCGATATGGGCCCGTTTGCGCTCGGGCAGTTCGTTGTCGAGCAGGGCGGAGAGCTGTCTGTCAGTAGCATGTCTCATCGGGTATCTCCTTTCCTGCATCCAGCAGAGCCTTTCTCAGGCGCTGTCTGGCCTTGTGGAGTCGTCCCCGGACTACCGTTGTGGTTGTTCCGAGCGTCTCCGCTATTTCTTCGTACCGTTGCCCCCCGAACTCCTTCATGAGGATGATTTCCCGATCCTCGATCTTGAGCTGGGACAGGCAGAGAAGTACAGCCTTGGTGTCTTCGCGCTTGATGAAGGCCTCTTCCTCAGTTTCGGCATTTCTGAAGAAAAAATCGGTCTTCTCCATATCCACGAAAACCGTTTTGCCATAACCGCTCTTTATGCGGCCCCGCCTGCGGTACTCGTTTTTTATCGCGTTGCGGCAGGCGATGAAAAGATAGCCGGGAACAAGCTCGTCTGTCGCAATCGTGGGCAGGTTGCGGTGCAGCCGTACGAAAACATCCTGTACGATCTCCTGTGCCTGCTCAATGTCATTGACCATGTAATGCACCTGACTGACCATCCGGGCGTAGTGTTGTCTGTACAGACGCTCGAATCTTCGCTCAAGTTCCAGGTCGACCGCAGCCGCTTCCCGTCGCTTCATCAAGACACCATTTCCTGAATTGTGTCAACAGTACCCCGCCCTTGTGTGCAGGGACGCTCCCGACATTGTGACATGATAGCACTGCCGGAGGGGAGACTCAATGAAAAACGGTTTCATGATGCGAGTATTCTCGCGCTTTTTGGGTGTGGGGTGCCGCGGGGTATGCCTTGACCAGCAATATACTTGACTTTTTATACGGACAGGGTATGTTTACAGACACAGAAACGCACGTGGAGACCGATTGATGAAGATCTATTACGAGGGTGATGCCAGTCTGGATGCGATTGGCAAGAAAACAATAGCAGTGATCGGCTATGGCAGCCAGGGCAGGGCTCAGTCACTCAATTTGCGTGACAGCGGTTTGAATGTCGTTGTCGGTCTTCGTGAAGGTGGCGTGTCATGGCGCAATGCCGAAAAGGATGGATGGAAGCCGTTGACGGTTGCCAAAGCTGCCGAGGCAGCCGACATCATCCAGATACTGACTCCTGATGAGACACAGGGGCAGACCTACAAAAACGAGATCGCCGCTTCGATGAAAGCCGGCAAGACGCTCATGTTTTCCCATGGCTTCAATATCCATTACAGTCAGATTGTTCCGCCCAAGGATGTCAACGTCATCATGGTTGCTCCCAAGGGGCCGGGGCATACGGTTCGCTCACAGTTTGAAAAGGGGAGCGGAGTGCCCGGCCTGATCGCCATTCACCAGGATGTTGACGGCAAGGCTCGCGATACTGCCCTGGCGTACGCAAAGGGTCTTGGTGCCACCAGGGCCGGTGTGATTGAGACAACATTCCGCGAGGAGACCGAGACGGATCTTTTTGGTGAACAGTCTGTTCTCTGCGGTGGGTTGGCAAGCCTGATTCTTGCCGGTTTCGAGACTCTGACCGAGGCGGGGTACGCGCCTGAGATGGCGTATTTCGAGTGTCTGCACGAGGTCAAGCTGATCACAGACCTGATTTTCCAGGGTGGTCTGGCAGATATGCGCTATTCGGTGTCCAACACGGCCGAGTATGGTGATTATGTCTCAGGCCCCCGTGTCATCAATGACGAGTCCAAAAAGGCCATGCGCGCTGTTCTGAAGGATATCCAGGATGGGACCTTTGCCCGCAACTGGATGCTCGAGAACATGGCTGGCAAACCCTTCTTCAACGCCCAGCGCCGGGCTGCGGCTGCCCATCCCATTGAGGAAGTCGGGAAAAAGCTGCGCAGTATGATGAAGTTCTCAAATGATGGCAAGCTAATCACCGAGGAACGCGAATAACCGCGCTCCCAGGGAGGCATGCCTTGATGGGGCAGTCCCGCCACAGCGCGGAGGCTGCCTTTTTTTATTCAAGCCCTGCCTGTGGCGTATCCAATATGAGAAGCTGAAAGGAGTCAAACATGAAAAACAGGGTGTACATCTTTGATACAACCTTGCGCGATGGCGAGCAGTCTCCCGGCGCAAGCATGAGTGTGCGTGAAAAGCTCGAGATTGCGTTGCAGCTTGAGAGGATGGGGGTCGATGTGATCGAGGCCGGGTTCCCGGTTTCGAGTCCTGCCCAGATGGAAGGCGTATCTCTGGTTGCTTCCGAACTCAAGCATGTCACCATAGCGGCATTTGCTCGGGCAGTCAAAACAGATCTGGATGCCGCCGCTGCTTCTCTGGCCAAGGCCAGACACGGGCGGATCCACACCTTTATTGCTACTTCGCCCATCCACATGAAGCACAAGCTGGGTAAAGAACCTGCGCAGGTGTTGCAGATGGCGGTGGACGCTGTCAAGTATGCGAAGGGGTTGGCAAAGGAAGTTGAATTTTCTGCTGAAGATGCCTCCCGCTCTGACTACGGGTTTCTCTCTGAAATTGTTCAGGCGGTGATTGAAGCGGGTGCGTCCATTATCAATCTGCCGGACACAACAGGATATGCCGTGCCTGAAGAGTATCAGAGACTGTTCAGCGAGGTAATGGCAAAAACCCCAAATGCGGACAAGGCTGTTTTTTCGGTTCATTGTCATAACGATCTGGGGATGGCGGTGGCCAACAGTCTGGCTGGCGTCATGGGGGGAGCCAGACAGGTTGAGGTCTCGGTCAATGGAATCGGTGAGCGTGCGGGGAACGCCGCCCTGGAAGAGATTGTCATGGCGCTTTCGACCCGCAGGGACAGCTTCAAGCTGGAGACGGGGATCAAGACTGAGGAGATTTTTCGCACCAGCAAGCTGCTTTCGACGACTATCGGGTTTCCCATCCCGGCCAACAAGGCCATTGTGGGGAAGAATGCTTTTGCTCATGAGTCGGGCATCCACCAGGATGGTGTCCTCAAGGAGCGGAGTACCTATGAGATCATGACTCCGGAATCTATTGGACGCAAGTCGAGTGATATTGTCTTGGGGAGGCATTCGGGCAAGCACGGATTTACGAAAAAGCTGGCCGAACTCGGGTATGAGCCGGACAGGGAGGCATTGGAGAAGGCCTGGCAGCGGTTTACCGAGGTTGCGGACAAAAAGAAGGAAGTGTTTGACGACGATCTTGTAGCCATTGTCGAAGATGCGCTGCATGCCAGCGTCCCGGAGACGTGGAAGCTTGCATATGTGAACTTTACCGGGGGAAACACATCGATACCGACTGCTACGGTCGTCCTTGAAAAAAATGGGGAGCGGTTTCAGGAAGCCGCAACCGGGGACGGTCCGGTGGATGCGATCTATGGTGCCGTAAACCGGATTGTCAATATTCCTGGGGTTGTGCTTGAACAGTATTCGTTGTCGGCCGTAACTGGCGGGATGGACGCTCTTGGAGAGGCTACGGTCAGCATTCGCTGGGAAAACAAGCTGTATTCAGGGCGTGCTGCAGCGACGGACGTTGTGCTGGCCAGTTGTCGGGCCTATGTCAATGCGATTAATCGCATGTTGATGCCGATGCGCAAGGCCTGAGCAGATGGCAAAGTCACCATGGTGAAGGATTATAGATCACCATGGTGACGTACTCGCACCGTATTCAAATCATGCTAAATTTGGCTGTCGGTGGCGTGGGGTGCACCAAAATGGCAGGATAATTGCGCCCCGAGTGTGTGACTATGTACGCTGCTGGATCTATTTTTAATTTGTTGTCATTTGATCGAGCAAGGACTGCCTGAAAGGTTCCGGTAGTCTGGCTATTTTCATGGATGTGTAGTCAAACGCGCACAAAGTG
>JAKPMW010000443.1 GCA_029548715.1 Spirochaetota bacterium
CCCACTTCATTTCTACATGGGCCTTGGTTGCAGAAACCAGCAAAACGGGAAGGGCATGCAAGGGCAAACCAACAGCCATGATTCGCACCAACCGCTGGACCCCCTCTGCCTCGTACATCGGGAGGAGGGCAGACAAACCAAGCTCCAGCGCAACCACAATCCCGCCACAAAGAAGTAGCGCCAGAAAGATGCTATTGCCGATTACCCGATATGCTATATCCTCGTCTTCAGGACGGACAAGGTTCCGCGCCGTATAAATCATGATGCCGTCGTTCAAACCGCCGACTGCCAGCTTGCGCAGCATCTCGATAAAGGTAAAAACGAGCAGATAGACACCCAAGGCGGCCGCACCATGGAGACGCCCGACAAGAATGAAAAAAACAGGAGTAAAAGCCTTGCCAAGCGTGCCGAGGAGATTAAAAAACAACCCGCGCACAACGGCATGATCGTATGATGTAGAACTCAACCAGCACCCGCCACAGTTTCAGTCTCGTATTGACTGAAGTATACTGCGCTTTCGCGCCATACGGCGTGGCTCAAGTACTTCGAAATAGCCATCTGTCCAGGTCACTTCATACTCGTGCTGCACACAAAAATCGTGGAGCAACTGACGCTTTGACTGACTCCCCTTTCTCTTCCGAACGGCCCTTCCCCCGTCGGCATCCCGCGCCGGCCACGAACGGTCTTCTCCCGGTGCTGTATGCCGCACAACAAGAGGCAGCCCTCCAGACAACCCTTTTTCAAGTCTCCGGGCAAGGTCATGTTCTTCGTGACTCAGGTACCAGATGATACCGGCATACGGTGGCAGGCCGACAAGAAAGTGAACAAGCGGTAGATCATTGCACTGCAAAAGGCTTGCATAGTCCTTCTCAACACTTCGCAGTTTCCACATGAGTCGATCAACCGCAGATGCCCGCTCGCCAGTCGTACACAGACCAGTCAGGGCACGGTCCTGCATTGAACAGGTCAATCGGTGCCTGTGCGGGGACTCGCGAAAATTGTGCGTCCAGGCAAAAAAGAGCCCCATGCACACTGCAGGAATAAATACTGAAGATGCAATCCACCTCGCCAGCGCACCAACACCATATCGCCTGCGCAAGACCGCCATGCCAAAGTATTGCGCCAGCGGAACAGCCAGCCAAAACCCGTACAGCATCACAGTCAATGCCCGCATCGAGCCCAAGGCAGAAACAACCATAACCACACACGAAAGAAGTGCAAGAAAACGTGCCTCAGCCCGGACATGATGCCACCCTGCGATGAAAGTTGCCATCACAAGCGCAACAAGGTGATACACGGGATAAAATTCAAGATTGACAACAGATCCATCCAGCGAGAGACCGATATATGCCACAACGGTTACAACATGTGGCAGTCCTATGGCGACCACCCTGAACCAGGCACTACTGATCCGTCCTGCAGCATACCATCCCGCAAGCATAAGCAGGGCCAGCCCTGCAGCCCGGAGGACTTCGCCAGTCAACTTGCGCATCAGCGCAACAATACCGTAATTACCACTGCCGGCAGCAGTTCCGGCCAGACCGGTGATCTGGCTGACAAAGGGTTCAAACTGTCCGCTCCCGGCCAATGCGACAAATATCAAACCAATTCCGAGGCAACCTCCGGCCATGGCGTGCATCAGCACCCGTGTTCCAGAAAAAAACCGTCCGAGTCTGAAAACCGCCACCACCGGAAGACCAACAATCAGCAGATTGGGCAGACGCACACTTCCCGCCACGACAGACAGAAAAAATGCAACCCCAAGCCAAACCAGGCTCCTCTTCCAGACAGACAGGCAGACAGCGCCGGCAACAGCAAGCAACGACACGGCCGTCAGGTTGTAATACCCGATCCACTGCATGTCATAGCCGGCAATCAAAATGGCCAGACATACCCCACCCATGATGCTCCCGGTCAGTTTGATTTTTAGAAGCCTGACGGCCAACCCGGCCGTCAGAAGGGTGAGCACGGCAAAGGCCAGCTTGAAGACAAACACAGATTCCCAACCGGAAAACAGCCCCACCACACCTCCCACTATCTCCGAGAGGGCCAATCCGGCCGAAAACGTCCCGCATGCCGGTTCAAACACAAACCGGTACTTTGACAGGCTATATCCCATATCGCTAAAATCGAGACCCTGAGATACAGATACCATCAAGACGGAGGCAATGAGTATACTTGACGCGACGGAAAACTGCTTCCGGGTGATACAATGCCGCATGGGTTCCCTTCTTCTCTCCGGCGCTCACTTGGAACAACCGGGCAGGAACGAGGATACCATGACCCTCAAGGCAAGACAACCATGATCCCATTCAACAAACCCTGCCAGACAGGGCGCGAATCCTCCCATATATCGGCCGCACTCGCATCAGGCAAACTGAGCGGAGACGGAGAGTACACGGCCCGCTGCAGCGCCTGGCTGGAAGAGCGCTTCTCCTGCGCCAAAGCGCTCCTGACGACAAGCTGCACCTCGGCCCTCGAAATGGCCGCTCTGCTGGCCGGAATCAGTCCCGGTGACGAGGTCATCATGCCCTCATTCACCTTTGTCTCGACTGCCAATGCCTTTGTACTACGTGGTGCAAAAATCGTCTTTGTGGATATTGATCCCCTGACCATGAATATCGACCCGGCCTGTATAGAGCAGGCTATCACCCCCAAGACCAGGGCCATTGTTCCCGTTCACTACGCCGGCGTCGCCTGTGATATGGACGCCCTGTCCGCCCTGGCCCGGACCCACAACTTGATCATAATCGAAGACGCCGCGCAGGGCGTCATGGGGTATAAAAACGGGCAGGCACTGGGAACCTTTGGCACATTCGGCTGCTACAGCTTTCACGAGACGAAAAACTATGTCATGGGCGAAGGCGGGGCTCTGCTGATCAACGACCACTCCTTTGTCGAGCGGGCCGAAATCATCCGCGAAAAGGGCACCAACCGTTCCCGCTTTTTCCGCGGACAGGTCGACAAGTACACCTGGGTCGATACCGGGAGTTCGTACCTGCCATCCGAATTGAATGCCGCCTGTCTCTGGCCGCAGCTCGAGGATGCAGAAGCAATCAATGCTGCCCGACTTGAAATCTGGGACAGGTATTACGGGGCATTTGAGACACTGGCTGCCAGCGGTCGAATCCAGATCCCCCATGTGCCTGAAGGATGTGCTCATAATGCGCACATGTTCTGGATCAAGCTACGCGACCTTGCCGACCGCACAGCCTTTATCGAACACATGAAACAGCACGGAATAGCAACGCCATTTCACTATGTCCCGCTCCACAGCTCTCCCGCCGGACTCCGCTTTGGCGAGTTCAGGGGAGAAGACAGACACACAACCTCGGGCAGCGACCGCCTGGTACGGCTCCCTCTTTGGTACGGAATGGCTGCAAGCGAAACCACGCAGATCACTGCCGAAGCAACTTCTTACTTGCAGAATTGAGTATGCCATGAATTCTTTTCGTTCTTTTCTGTTTTCATTGCAGCGCTGGCTTGAAAAACCGGTCCATCATCCGGCGAAAACTGCATTCATCCTCTGTGCTGCCGCTTTCGCCCTGCTTGTGCTTGCCTGCACTCCCGCATTCCGTCGTGATGACACGGCAGCCATGATGTGTATAGCCAACGGCACATTCACCGGCGTACCCTCACCGCACCTTGTCTTTTCAAATATCCTCTTTGGCAAGCTTTTGGTACAGTTGTATGCAATCGCACCCGATTTCCCGTTTTATCCGGTTGCAATGTATCTCGTTCTCTTCCTGTCATTCGCTGTGGTCACATGGCACCTGATAAAGGCTTGGCCTGCAAGGTACAGTATCCTGACTGCAAGTGCATTCATTGCGGTCTTCGGATTGACCCAGTTTTTGATTAAACTCGAATTTACCCAGGTAGCACTTGCAGCAATGACAGCAGCCCTGCTCTCCCTTTCCAACAGTTCGCACTTGCATACCATTCTCCGTACCTTCCTGGTGCTTGTCTTTTCCTTTCTCGCCTTCATTATCCGCTCTGACGTTTTCTATCTCTTTCTTCCGCTTGCATTAATCATCACCATTGTCAACAGACGATCAATTCTGGTATCAATTCTGACAATCGCACTTGTCTTCTCAATCTTCTGGTTACTACTGGATTATAACGACAAGGCATATCGGGATGACCCCGCATGGAAGAGCTACCACAGTTTCAATCTTGCCCGAGGTAAAGTGATCGACTACCAGATCACAATACCTCCGGAAGAACTCCTCGCTCTCGGACTGACAGATATCGATATAAAAGCCATCAATGCCTGGGTTATCCATGACACCAACATCATCACAACGCCAGTTTTCCAAAAACTGACCAAATTCGTTCCGGGGAGATTTTTCATCAATTCCGCCACAATGGCATGGCTCTCGAAAACTGTTTCAGGCAATATCAGTCAAGAGATATTCAAACCTTCAAACATGGCAGCATTTCTTGTGATTATCGCAAGCATTCTGCTCGCGTATCGCTCTTTCAGATCAAGGCTTGCACTCTTGCTTGTTGTTTTTGCTTCCACCCTGATCGTCCCCGCAACTTTCACGTTTCTTCCTTTGTGCTGCTTTTTTCTCGGCAAGCGATTTCGTTCAACTTATTCAGGCTTGATCCACCTCGGAATCACTTCCCTCATCCTCTATCTTGCCATATCAGGACGTATCCCGAATTTTCTGGCCGCCGGATTGTCTTCCATTTCGGTTTTGTTTTTCCTCTCAGACTCTGCCCGTTGCATTTTCAGTCAGACAAACCAAAAGACCCGGAATATCGGGGCAGGCATCCTGCTGTTTGTGACTGCTTTTTCTGTCATGCTTGCCTGTTTGAAGCTCTCTCCCGAAAATGCAATCCGTCAAAAAAAACTCCAGCAGCTTGTATCCACGCTCTCGACAGCCTTTCCCCCCGATAGTGCATTTATCCTGTATCCGCCAGCCTTCATCGAGGACTTCGGCGTATTCAAGACAAGCATGACAGACAAAACCATCAGACCAAGACTCATTGCCCAAGGATGGCTGTCACACAGTCCCGTCCAGCAGCAACAACTGCGTATCAACAATTTCACAAATATCAGAGAGCTCCTTTTTTCGCCGCGATCATATGTCATCACAACATGGAAAAAGCGATTCATGGTACTCGACAATTTTTGTCGCCAGCACTACGGCCACGGAGTTATAACCACAACCGTGCGCTCAAACATCTACCGGCTTGAAACAGCTTCTCGAACTGGAGACAGCAAATGAAGTCCCTTCAAACCCTTTCCATCATTGTTCCGCTCTACCGTTGCTCAAGCTCGATTGAAGAACTCTACCGGAGGCTTGACGCTGCCGTCTCGCCCCTGGGAATTGAACCTGAATTTGTGTTTGTGAACGATGCCAGCCCGGAAAACGACTGGGAGATCGTCTGCAAGCTCGCCTCCAGGGACAAACGAGTCCACGGAATCAACCTCTCCCGCAACTTTGGCCAGCATACCGCGATCACTGCCGGGATTGACGAAGCATCAGGAGACTGGCTGGTGGTCATGGACGGCGACCTCCAGGACCAACCAGAAGAGATCCCGCACCTCTTCGCTAAAGCGCTTGAAGGCTATGACATCGTCCAGGCACGACGGGCCCTCCGTCAGGACGGGTTTTTTAAAAGACTCGGTTCGAGGCTTTTTGCCACTGTTTTCGCCCTGCTCTCCGGACGCACCATCGACAATGCCATCGGAAACTTCAGTCTGATCTCGGCCCCAGTCGCGGCAGAATTTCGCCGTATCCGCGAACGCAACCGGAGCTATCCCCAGTTTCTCCAATGGCTCGGATTCAAGACCGCCTGTGTCGATGTCCACCACGCAGCACGGACGCACGGAACCAGTTCGTACACCATACGCAAGCTGATCCGCTTTGCGCTTGCCAATATCTTCGCCTTTTCCAACCGACCTCTTGTCTTTTCCATCGGGATAGGCTTTTTCTTTTCAGGTTTCTCCTTTGCATATGGGCTCTATGTCATCATCTCGCATTTTCTGGGGAACACAGTCCCGCCCGGCTGGACCACGATTGTAGCCTCGATTTTTTTTGTGGGTGGCATCATTCTCGCCGTCATTGGCATCACCGGAATCTACCTTGGACAGGTTTTCGACGAAGTCAAGGGCAGACCACTCTATGTGATTTCCCGACGCACCCGTCAGCCCTCCCGGCCACCAAACAAACCGTCTTCATCCAGGCGCTAAAATCCGCCAAAAAAGGTATATTTATCACTGCATCAATGATTAATGGGCGGATTACAGCAATGCATACCAATGTCTTTGAATACCTCGAACAAACCCTTTCCAGACTGCCTGAAGAGGTTGCAATCCGCGATAGCGGCCGCAGTCTGACGTTTTCCGATCTCCACACGACGGCCCTGTCCGGTGCAACCCGAATTCTTGAAAAAAACCCGGAAAAAAACCAGCCCATAGCCATTTTTCTTCCCAAATCCTCCGAGGCATTGATCGCAGTCTGCTCCATCCTGGCCAGCGGCAACTGCTATGTCCCCCTGGATATCAAGTCACCCGAGAGCCGGCTATCCGCAATCCTTGATAGCCTCGGCAACCCGCTTGTCGTCACCAAAACGGAATTTCAAGAAACCCTTGTCAGACTTGGTGTCCCTGCCCCACAAATCATCCTGATCGACTCGCTGCCCGAAACCACTGATCCTGCAGCACTTGCACGTCACCGCTCTTCCGTCATCGACACCGACCCTGCCTATATCATCTTCACTTCGGGGTCAACGGGAACCCCGAAGGGTGTAGTCATCAGCCACCGGAGCATCATCGACTATATCGAATGGGCGCGGTCAGTATACCCGGTCAACAACAGCGACCGGATCGCAAGCCAGGCTCCGCTTCATTTTGACAATTCAACCCTGGACATCTACCTGTGCCTTTCATGTGGGGCGGCCTTTGTCATCGTCCCTGACCAATTGTTCTCCTTTCCGGCAAGACTGGTGCAATTCCTCAGGGATGAGAGCATCAGCATGATTTTTTGGGTTCCTTCGATCCTTGTCAACGCAGCCAACCTCAAGGCCCTCGACGGAGTCAGCCTGCCTGCGCTTGACAAGGTGCTCTTTGCCGGTGAAGTGATGCCCAACAAGCATCTCAATTACTGGAGAAAACAGCTTCCTCACGCCCTTTTTTCAAACCTCTACGGCCCGACAGAGATTACAGTCGACTGCACCTATCTGTTGGTCGACAGGGATTATTCTGATGATGAACCTCTGCCGATCGGAATACCATGCCGCAACTCGGACATCATCATCCTCAACGAGCAGAATCAGCGTGTCACAACAAGCGGGCAAATCGGAGAACTCTGTGTCCGGGGCAGTTCCCTCGCACTCGGGTACTGGAATGACCCCGAAAAAACCGCACAGGCCTTTGTACAAAACCCCCTGCAAACACATTATCCCGAACGTATCTATCGTACGGGAGATCTCGTCAGCCTGAACAACCAGGGTGAAATCATGTTTATCGGACGCAAGGACAGCCAGATCAAGCACATGGGATATCGCATAGAGCTTGGTGAAATCGAAACCGCACTTTTAGGCTGTCCGGGAATAGAAAACGGCTGTGTTCTATACAATACAGCAAAGAAAGAAATCACAGCCTTGTACACAGCGGCTGAGGACATCCCGACAGCCACCCTGCGCAGCGAGTTGGGAAAAAGCCTCCCTCAGTACATGCTTCCTCGTACCACCATTCGACTTGACGTCATGCCTCTCTCGGCCAACGGAAAAATTGACCGGCTGGCACTGACTAAAGCATACCTGACATGATATCTCAAATCACATCCTATCCGGAACTGATGGAACACATCGCCAACGCAAAAAAAATGGCACAAGGCCTGCGTTTTGTCACGAATTGCTATCCGGACCCGGAAAAAACCAGCTACTGGACAGCCACCGGATTATGGGCCGAACACAGCGCCTCCGGCTTGCTGTTATGGCGGCATGATCAAAAATGCTGGCATTTATACTATGCTGGCCCAGCAACCTCCACCCAGAAGATGGTGCAATCGGCGCAATTCGATACAATGTCACAGCCAGTTGTCGTCGATATTGTCACAAAAAACCCGGACGAACCCATACTTCATGATCTGTACACGACCGGTTTTCGCAAGCATACAACCCTCACCCGAATGATACAAACACCCCCCGGCAATGCAGACCCTGCACACCCACCCGGTATTCGCACCGCCACCCAGATGGATCAGAATGGCATTATTGAAATCATGGATGCCGTCTTCGACCCCCTCGCCGAACAGATACCATCCCCCGCAGAGCTTGACACCGCACTGCGAAACGGAAAAATTCTCGTCAACACCCAAGCAGGCGCGATTCTCTCTTTTTTGTATCACGAGGATATTCCCGCGGGAAGTCACCTCAGATTCTGGGCAACCCATCCCCGTTACCAAGGGATGGGGGCCGGATCAGCGCTCCTTGACACCTACCTCTCGTCCACACCTGTACAAAAACACACACTCTGGGTCATTGCCACCAACGAAACGGCTATCTCAAGTTACCGAAAAAGGGGATACACTCCCGACGG
>JAKPMW010000445.1 GCA_029548715.1 Spirochaetota bacterium
ATCCGGCGACAAAGGGCTGTGCCAGATCGGTCACCCTGCGAAAAACCATCTCGTCATCCGAAACAACAGCAGGGAAGGCGATGGCCCGGCCCTGCGCCAGCCAGTCCCGGGCCAGGTCCAGCAGGTCGATTTCGTCAGGGAGTGCCCGGTAGAGGATGACCGGTTCTTCCCGGGGAAAGGCTGCCCGGAGGAATTCCCCGATCCGGATCGGGGCTGTCCCCGGCTCCCCGGCTGTGCGCTGGCGGCGTCTTTCGCGCAGGATCCGGCGCAGGTCGGATTTCGCTGTGTCAGAGGGATGTGTCATGTCTTGAATCTATCACCGAACTGGCCAGTCCGGGAGGTCCATCATGAATGCATCCTGCCGTCAGGTGCATCCGGGGTGAGACTGCGTGGGGGATACTCGCGGGACTCTGTCCTTTGCTATCATATATGGAAGGAGGGGCCATGTCTGTCATGCACCGCGAACGCTTTCGTATCCGCATCCATGAATGTGATGCCTGGGGACACCTGAATCACGTCCATTATTTCCACCTGATGCAGCAGGCCGCGCTTTCGGCCTGTGCCGCTTTGGGCTGGGGGCGCGAACGGTTTGTTTCAGAGGGGATGGTGTGGGTAGTCAGGAGGACGGAGATCACCTACAGGCGTGAAATCCCCTTTGATGCTGATATCATCCTTGAGACCTGTGTTACAGCCATCGAGCGTTCGTGCTGTCTGCGGGAGTACCGTTTTGTTGCCGCTGACGGGAGTCTGCATGCCGAGGCATCAAGCGAGTGGGTCCTCCTGGACCGGGAGAGCGGAAGGCCCCGCAGGATCGATCCGCTGCTCGAGGCTGTCTTCCTGGGCGAAGCGGCCTCCGGAGAGTGGCGTCGCTCGCGGATCGAGCTTGGGCTTCCACCTGAAGGCGTCTGGCGGGTACGGCATCGGGTCGGTTTTCGGGATCTCGACATGGACTGGCGTGTCAACAATGCGGTCTATGTTGCCTGGACCGAGGATTGCGGACTGGGAATCCTTGACGGCTATGGCTGGCCCTTCGCGCGTATGGTCGGGCAGGATTTTGCCATTGTTGCCCGACGCTACGAAATCGAATATCGTGCGCCGGCCCAGCCGGGCGATGAGGTTGAGACGGCCACCTGGGTGAGTGCCGTGCGCGGGGTCTCGGCCGAGCGGAGTTATCTGGTTGTCCGTGCGGGGGATGGCGCCATCCTCGCGCAGGCCAAGGCCCTGTGGGCCTGGGTCTCATTGTCTACCGGTCGGCCGGTTCCCATTCCCGCGGAATTTTATGCCGACTTTGTCAAAAATTTTGCACCCGGCGTGGATGACGGGCGGCTTCTTCGCCGCAGGGACTGAAAGGGGCAGATCGTGTGTTCCGCTCTCAGTCCTTGCGGAAGTGGCATCCCCGGGAGGTCCGGTTTGACCAGGCGGATTCGGCGATCTTGAGCCCGGTTGTCACGGCGTTGCGCAGTTCGACAATGGAGCGCGTCAGCCTGGTATTGCGGTAAAAGTCCTCGATGTTTTCCTGCAGGCTGCGCAGTTCGCTGAAGGCCCGCTGCAGGCGGCGGGTTGTCCGGGCCGGCCCGACATAGTTCCACATGATGTGCTTGAGGGTGGCCCAGTCCTGGGCGATCAGGAGCGGGTCGTGGTCCGATTCGAGGCCGGCATCTTCCCAGGGGCGGACCTCCGGAATGGACTCACTGCAGAGTTCGGCCCAGTGTTCGCTGATATCAAGGGCGGCCCGTTTTCCGTACAGGCAGCATTCGAGGAGGGAGGACGAGGCCAGCCGGTTGGCACCATGGAGGCCGCTGCAGGATACTTCGCCCACGGCGTACAGCCGTTTGAGATTGGTTCGTCCGGACTCGTTGATTCGTACCCCGCCGCAGGCGAAGTGAAAGGCGGGGACCACCGGGATGGGGGAGCGTGTAATGTCGATGCCGTATTCGAGACAGCGGGCGTGGATAGCCGGAAAACGGGTTGTGATTTCGTGTGCGGGGATGCGGGAGAGATCAAGGTAGACGCAGTTTTCCCCGCTCTCGATCAGCTCGTCAAGGATCCCGCGGGTGACGACGTCCCTTGGTGCGAGTGAGCCCATCTCGTGATGGCGCTGCATGAACTCCTTCCCCTCCTGGTTGACCAGTACCGCGCCTTCCCCTCGTACCGCCTCAGAGATGAGAAAGCTGTTGGCCCGGGGATGCCAGAGGGTTGTCGGATGAAACTGTGTGTACTCCATATTGATCAGGATTGCCCCGGCGCGGATGGCCATGGCAAATCCATCTCCGGTGGCCACCTGGGGGTTTGTGGTGTGCAGATATGTCTGCCCCAGTCCCCCGCTGGCAAGGACAACCGCCCGGGCGATGACGGGTTCGATGGTGCGGCTCTGGACATCAAGCACATAGGCCCCGAGACATTCGGGACGGAAGTAGCGCGAGAGGGGATCAAGGGAATGATGATCCCGGGTGATCAGGTCAACAGCCATCCGTCCCGTTTCGA
>JAKPMW010000021.1 GCA_029548715.1 Spirochaetota bacterium
GAAGAGCACGATCGTCTTGTCGTTCGGTCCGCCGGCCACAGGCTGGGGAGCGGCTGTCGGCATCGGCCCCTTGCGGATACGGGCTGAATACCGCCCAGCGTCGCTTGAAAGGCTGACGAGCTGGTTTCCGGTGCGCTCGCACCAGGCCTTGACATCAATGGCAAAGCCCGGATCAGTCGCTGCTATCTCGACGGTCTCGCCGTTTTGCATGCTGCGGATGTTTTCAAACAGCTTGAGGACGGGTCCGGGGCACTGCAGGCCGCAGGCATCGACCCTGCGGGTCGCCTCGCCGGCAGGGCTGGCACCCCCGGACGCAAGAATATGATCACTGGTCTGGATTGTACTGTACTCGTAAACTTCGGTGTTGTCATGTCCGAGTGTTGCCGTATGCCAGGTCAGATATCCACCCGAGAGATTGACACAGTCAAACCCCGCTGCTGTCAGGATCCGGCAGGCAACATAGCCCCTGAGACCAACCTGGCAGAAGACAACGATCCTCTTGTCCCCGGGAATCTCTCCCAGCCTGTCCCGAAGCTGGTTGACCGGGATATTTGCGGCACCTGCTATTGTGCCCATCTGGAATTCATCCTCTGCCCGGACATCAAGCAGCCAGTCGCGCGCCGGTTCAAGCTGTTCGACTTCATCCCAGTACAGGGGCTTGACCCTGCCCGAGAGGATGTTTCCGGCCACAAAGGCGGCCATGACAGCAGGGTCCTTGGCTGACGAAAAGGGCGGCGCGTAGGCCAGCTCGAGGGACTCGATATCATGCACACTCATCCTGGCCCGGATTGCGGTTGCCAGGACATCAATCCGCTTGTCGACGCCTTCGATCCCAACAATCTGGGCCCCAAGAAGCCTTCCGTCATCAGGAGAAAAGATCAGCTTGATTGACATGGGGATTGCACCCGGATAGTAGCCGGCATGATGCCCGCTGTGGGTGTACGACTTCCTGTAGGGCATCCCGGCAGCCGCAAGCTGCTTTTCATTCAGTCCCGTTGTGGCAACAGTCAGGTCGAATGCCTTGACGATGCTCGTCCCCTGGGTTCCCCGGTACTCCGAATCCAGCCCGGCGATATTGTCGGCCGCAATCCGGCCCTGCTTGTTGGCAGGCCATGCCAGGGGGACCATGGTCGGTCGTCCGGTCTGGAAATCGGCAACCTCGACCGCGTCTCCAACGGCATAGATATCCGGATCACTGGTCTGCATCCGGCTGTTTACCACAATCCCCCTCCCGGTCTCAAGACCGGCCTCGAGAGCCAGCCTGATTTCGGGCTTGACACCGATGGCAAGGATCACGATGTCACTTTCGATGTTTTGTCCGCTCGCAAGAGTGGTAACTACCCGCCCGGCCTTTTCTTCAAATGCGGCAACACCATCGCCCAGGGCCAGATGCACCCCCTTGAGCTTGAGGTGCTGATGGACAATCGCCGCCATCTCGCCATCAAGGGGAGCCATCACCTGGGGGAGCATTTCGACCAGGGTTACGTCAATCCCCCGGTGCTTGAGGTTTTCGGCCATCTCGATTCCGATAAAGCCTCCGCCAACAACTGTCGCACTGCGGACAGTGCCACTGTCAACCGCCTTGCGGATCGCATCCGTATCCGGAATATTGCGCAGGGTATAGATACGGGAACCGTTGACACCCGGCAGGGGTGGCCGAAGCGGTGCTGCACCGGGTGAAAGGACGAGCTTGTCCCAGGTCTCTTCGTATTCGTTGTTTGTCGTGGCGTCAAGAACCCTGACTGTCTTGCGTCTCCGGTCGATTGAAAGAACCTCACACCTGGTTCTGATATCCAGCCTGAACCGCTCACGCATCAGATCCTTTGAGACAACGAGCAAGCTCTCGCGGTTGGTGATGACATTTCCGATGTAATACGGAAGACCGCAATTCGCAAACGAGATGTGTTCGCCCCGCTCAAAGAGAATGATCTCGGCAGTCTCATCCAGCCTGCGCAAGCGGGCAGCCGCGCTCGCCCCTCCCGCCACACCTCCGACAATCACCACACGCATGGGAGCCCCCTGTTTATATCGTTTGTCATATATTTAACAATTTTAACCTACCTTCAACAGGAAAGCAAGTCCCCCAAAAAAATGGGGTGGGTTCATCAAGCAGGCAATCCGGCGCAGTCTCCTTCTGCAAAAGTCAGACGGGAATAATCCCGGATTAAATTCTTTCAAATTTACTTTTTGTCGAGCATGCCCTGCAGCGCTCCTGCCGCCCCCTTTTTTCGAAGCGCTGTTCCCAAAAAAAAGAACCGCCCCTGACGGGCGGCCCTTGTATACGACTCAGCGGCTGGAACAGCTTACTTCGTCAGAAGCTCGCCTTCCTTGACGCTCTTGTGTCCGTTGTTGCTGACCTGGCCACCACCAACCTCGGCCATCTCCATCAGCATCTTCTTGGCTGTGTAGTCATCAACCTGCTTGACCGGTGACTTGAAGAGATAGCACGAAGCCTCAAGGATCGGGCCGGAGAGCTTGCGGTCGAGCGCAACCTTGGCAGCGCGGATCGCGTCGGTAATGACACCGGCCGAATTGGGGGAGTCCTCAACCGAAAGGCGAAGCTCGAGGTTCATAGGAACCCCACCGTACTGTTCGCCCTCAATCCTGATGAAGCAGAGCTTGTTGTCGTTAAGCCAGGGTACGTAGTCGGAAGGACCAACATAGACGTTTTCAGGATCGGGCTTGATCTTCATCTGCGAGGTGACCGAGTTGGTCTTTGAGATCTTCTTGCTCTCAAGCCGGCTCCGGTCGAGCATGTTGAGGAAGTCCTGGTTTCCACCAACATTGAGCTGGTACATGCGATTGATCTTCTGCCCGCGGTCCTCGAAGAGCTTGGTCAAGACACGGTGCACGATGGTCGCACCAACCTGGGACTTGATATCGTCCCCGAGGATGGGCAGCCCTGCATCGCGGAACTTGTCGCCCCACTTTTTGGAAACAAAAACCGGGATGGCGTTGACAAACGCGCAATGTGCCTCAAGAGCACACTCGGCATAAAAGAAGGCTGCCTCTTCGCTGCCGACAGGCAGGTAGTTGACCAAAACCTCAACACCGGAGTCACGAAGCTTTTTTACGACTGCAGTCTTGGCTTCGTCACGGGTCGCATACACATCGTCAAGAGCGTCGAAACGGCGGTCAATCGGAAAGTTTGTCGTGTGAGGTGCAATACTGTCGAGAACATATCCCATCTGCACTTCGCAGTTGAGATTCGGGATTTCTTTCTGGAAAATAAAGGTGCAGTTTGGCTTTTCGAAGATGGCTTTGGAAAGGTCCTTCCCAACCTTGCGCCTGTCAACATCAAATGCAGCGACGAACTGAATGTCTCCCGGAGTGTAACCAGCAAAATTTTGCGTAATAAGACCAGGGATTTCCTTGCTTGAATCGCTGTAAAAGGTGGCACCCTGTACAAGAGAACTCGCGCAATTGCCAATGCCGACGAGACCGACTCTGATTTTACCCATTTTGAAGCTCCTTGTTACTTCATTCGTATGATATAAATAAAAATGTATGAATTCCGTGACGTAGACCTTGGTAAACACCCTGCGTCGCTCGTGTAAATATACATACTGCTGTTGAAAACAGTTGCATTATTCCACCCGGACAGGTATTATTCCGCCTTTTCCTTCTCACGGTAGCGTTTTCTGAACCCGGACTCACCAGTCCGTTATCCCCAAAATCTAACCCTTCACACGCCAATTTCAATAAAAATCTTCGTTCCAGGCGCTTTTTTTCTCTACTCCCTGCAAGTATAGCGCACTTCTTGCCAAACTCATCGGCGCGAACTCCCCGCTCCGCGCACCCGGGCCTGCGAACTTCCCATCCAGATGGCTGCCGCTGCCAGCAGCGCCCCACCGGCCTCAAGCCCCGTCACACCCCGTCCAAAAAACAGGACATCGCTCACAAAAGAGACTGCCGGCTGAAGCAGCAGCACCAGCCCCGATACTGAGGCCGGAACCAGCGGCATGGCTCCCGATATCCAGACCCAGGCCAGCCCCTGGCAAAAGGCACCATAGAGAAACATGAGGGCATAGCTTTCGGCCGAGGCAAGCAGAAGGGATTCGCCCCCGATCCAGGCAAAAAGGGCAAGAAAGGCTGCGCAGGCCAGGGAGATCAGCAGCATCCGCCGGACGGGAGAAAGCCTGGCGTGTGTGCCGCTTCCAAAGGAGCGCAGTGTCAGGAGGTATCCGCTGTAACAGAGGGCGGTTCCCAGACCAAGGAGAACCCCCGCTTGATATTCACCCGTGCCTCCGCTCCAGCTCCCGGCCGTCAGCATCACCAGTGCGATCATTGCGCAGCCTACCGAGAGCACAACCCGCCGTGCACCCAGCTCGCGGAACACCACAAGCCCGACCAGCGCCAGGATGACCGCCTGCAGGTTTCCCAGGATGGTAGCCAGGCCGGGCCCGATCCGGTGAATGCTGGCATGCCAGACTGTCAGATCACAGGCGAAGATGAAGGCCGCAAGCATGATCAGCCCCCGCTCGCGGGTCCCTGCCACCCTGATCGTCCCGCCCCGGAGCGCAAGCGGAAGCAGAACCACGCCGCCAAAGAGCATCCGCCAGAAGGCAACCGCTACCGGGCCCGTCCCGGGAGCGTCATCCCTGACAAGACGGACAAACACGGCGGATGCTCCGATCAGCAGGGCACCTCCGGTCAAGCGCACAAGAGGCGAAGCCAGCCATGCCTTTCGAGACGATGCCGGCAGGATTCTATCTTCCTTCATCCTTTCCGCCCCCTCTCATGAACCAGTCATACAGCGAACGGCCCATCCCTCCGGGACCGGGCACCCCGGGCGGGGCCTCATCACGGCCAAACCAGCGCACCTCGCTCAGCTCAATCCCGTCAGCCCGGGGTGTCCCCCCCGCGTAACGGGCGGTGAAGGCGATCATGAGACTGCCGGGAAACGGCCAGTGCTGACTGGCATGATACGCAAGCCCCGTGATCTGCACCCCGCTTTCCTCATGGACTTCACGCTTGCACGCTTCCTCAAGCGACTCACCCGGTTCGACAAAGCCGGCAAAAGGGGCATACAGACCCGGACGGAATGCCACATTGTGCCCCAGGAGGATCCGTTCCCCATCCGTGACCGCAACGATCACAGCGGGGGTGACCCGGGGCCACCACTGCTGTCCACATGAGGGACAAACGTACGAAACATCACTCTGCTGCATGACAAGCCCGGTGCCGCAGACTCCGCAATACCGGCTGGTACGGCGCCATTCGGCAAGATGCCGGGCGCACGAGGCCGCCCGCCAGTGCGGGCTGTCCCCCGCTGTCGCCAGCAGGACCTGACGGAGGGTCACAAATGAGACGGCTTTTCCTGACTGGCCAAGCCAGGGAGCAATCCGTTTACACCATTCATCCGCTCCGGCAGCATCGCCGGAATCGCCCAGATCAACAGCGTGGCAGGGGACCCCGTCCAGTGTTCCGATCGTAAAGACCGGGCGGGCGAGCATCCGGTACAACCCGCCCCCGTCAGTCACGAGAGGCAGGACAGCAGGGTCCTGCGACAAGAGGGAGTCGCCCCGCAGAAAAACCCAGATGGAGGGCCCATCCGGAACCGACTCAAGATCAGGTGCCCTTGACACCGGCTGGAACCCCATCAGACCCTCCCGCATTCCCGTAAATGTAGTCAACAGGGTGTGCCGCGGTTTTGACTACCACGATAATCCCGGATTAAATTCTTTCCAATTTACTTTTTTGCGCAAACGGGCCGCCTCCCTTTCCGGGACTGCGCCCCCTACGGGGACTTCGCCCCTTTACTGGGACTTTGCCCCTTTACTGGGACTTCGCATCTGCTGTGTGGTTTTCGCCCACGAACGGTCAAACAGGGTCACACCCGCTGCAGACGGTCGGCCACTTATTTCTCGGCCGGACCGGGAAGCCGTCCGGCTGCCTCCCGGTCAAGATACCAGAGGGTTGCCCCGGTCTGCGAACGGACCCTGAGGACGGGCAGATGTCCCGGCCGACCCTCGTCCCGTGAAAAAACCTGCGCCACCAGCGGAGCCTTGTCCGCTCCCGTCACGCAATAGACAACCTCGCGGGCTGCCCCGATCAGGGCAGGGGTAAGCGTGACCCGCCACTGGCCACTGAGGGGATGCCGGACAGCAAGACAGGGCTCATCCGAGGCAAAGATCTCTTCATTTCCGGGAAAAATGGACGCGGTATGTCCGTCGCTCCCTGCCCCGAGGAGAACGCAGTCGAATACCGGCTGGCAGCGCCACGCCGCC
>JAKPMW010000025.1 GCA_029548715.1 Spirochaetota bacterium
CCAGACGCAATGCTGGCAAGGTGGCCCTGGTGTCTCTGGCGGCTGCCGCTGGACAGCCTGATATTCCCTCGGCTGTTGAAACGACCCTGAGAAATTATGCCATCCAGAAGACGAGTGCACCACCCGGAGGAACGACGGAAAGCCTGCGGGTTCTGCTGCAGCGCGAGGGTATTGATGAGGCCTTGCTTGTGCGCTGGCAGCGCTTGCTTGAACAGGCGGCCCTGTTGCGGTACGGAGGGCAGGCGGATGATCCCCGGGTACTGCTGGATGAAGCGCGCCGCTGTATTGCGGCCATGGAGGGTAGGGGATGAGATGGCTGCTTCTGTTCCTTGTGTACATGCTGCCCGGATATGCAGGGCTTTTTGCTGCCGGATCCGGAACAAACCAGGGCGGCATCCCGGCCAACCATGTGCGCCTGCAGAACCAGGGCCCGGCAGAGCGGTTCAGAACCCTGCTTGAAGAGGGTTATGCGCACCTGCAGACCCGTCAGTACGGACGGGCGGCGCTGGCGTTTGAAAAGGCGCTTGTCATCACTGACGCCTTTCCGCCCTTGCGCCAGAATTTGCTTGAACTGCGGAAGTTCACCGGAGCAGACAGGCATGAGATTCGTGTGCATCCCCTGGTTGAAGCAATCTTCTTTTTGTACTATTCCTGTACGCCGGCAGATCTTGCCAGGATACTCGTGATTCTTGCGGCATTGACAGCGATCGTGGCCGGGTTGATGGTATTCCGCAGGTGGACCGGTTTGCTCCTGATGCGTCTTCTTGCTGCCACCCTGTGTGTTTTTCTCTTTGCCTCGGTGCTTGCTCTCATGTATCATCATCGGGAGACTGTGGCTCCTGACCGGGGGGTCATTCTTGAGGAAGCCGGGCTTTTTGCACGACTGGGCAAGGGCGAGGTACCTGTTGTTCGTCTTCCACAGGCTACGGCTGTCCGTGTCCTGCAGCGGGGAAACGGTATGGTTCGGGTGTCCCTGCCGGGCGGAGCCGCTGGCTGGGTGGATGCCCGGGTTGTGGGAATCGTCAACGAGTAATGGATCAGGCAGCGAAAGGGGCGTGGTGTGTTTCGCAGGTTTCACAAGTATCTCTACAGGGTGATTTTGCGACGCACACCCATTGAGGAGCTGTTGCGCCGTTTGCCGATGTTTGCTGCCTTTGACCGAAACGAGATACATCGACTGGATCTCATACTGTATCGCAGGTCGTGGGAGCGGGGTGAAGTCATCTGTGCCCGCGGAACTCCGGGAAATGCCTTGTATATCGTTCGCGAGGGTGAGGTCAGCTTCAGGGGCTCAGATTCAGAGCGTCTGCATTGCGGGGACTTTTTCGGGGAGGCTGCGCTCTTTATCGATGCACGGCATGCCTGTGATGCGGTTGCCGAAAGGCGTTGCGAGCTCTTGGTGCTGTTCAGGCATGATTTTGAACAGTTCTCAAAGCGTTGTCCGACAGCGGCCGTGGCGGCCCTGTTTGCCTTCGCAAGGATTCTTGCCGAGCGGAGTGTCGAGGACGTTGAGTCCTCTATGGTTGCAGAGGATGCTGGGGGCACAGGCTGATGCACTCCCGCTCGTCCCTTGTTATCCCCCTTGTGTTCCTCAGTGGCGGTATTGTCCTGTTTTTCCTTCTGGCATGGCTTTTATCCAGTGTGACTCTCCCGTTTGCCGGTGCCATTATCACTGCCTTTCTTTTTTCTCCCATCGTGGACTGGCTTGAACGCTGGCACGTGCCCCGCTGGGCTGGCGCTTTTTTGGTTATGGTCATGATCATAGCCCTGATCGCCGGTGCCCTTTTCTGGCTTGTACCCCTGGTTTCCTCCGAACTGGGACAAATGGTGCGTTCAATGCCGACAGTCTCCGCCTCCCTTGATACCTTGCGACACGAACTCGAAGGCCTGTTTCCCATGGTCAACTGGGAGAGGGTGCTTGCTGATGCGCTCTCATCCATTGAGGGAACAGCCAGGGGATTGATGGGATCTATCCCCGGTATTGTCAGCGGAATGCTGATGACGATTTATTACAGCGTCATCATACCCTTTTTGATTTTCTTTTTTCTCAAGGATGGGCGGGATATTCTCTGCAGGTTTGTCAATCTCGTGCCAAATGCCTGGTTTGAAATGGCTGTGACGACACTGCACCAGATAGACATCGGGATTGGGCGCTTTTTGCGGGGGATTTTTATCGAAAACAGCATCA
>JAKPMW010000038.1 GCA_029548715.1 Spirochaetota bacterium
GGCGATCATTTCCATTTCGTTTTCGCCAAACCCGCGTGAGGTGACCGCGGCTGTGCCGATGCGGATCCCGCTCGGATCAAAGGGCTTGCGCGTATCAAAGGGGACGGCGTTGCAGTTGAGGACGATCCCTGCGGCGTCCAGGGCACGCGCGGCGGTCCGGCCCGAGACATTCTTGTTTGTGAGATCAATCAGCATCAGGTGGTTATCGGTCCCCCCGGTGACAAGCGCAAAGCCGCGCGCCATGAGGGCCTGCGCCAGAGCCTGCGCGTTTTTGACGATCCGTTGGGCGTAGACCTGAAAGTCCGGCTGCATGGCTTCAAGGAAGGCGACAGCCATTGCGGCGGTGGTGTGGTTGTGCGGACCGCCCTGCATCCCGGGAAAGACCGCCTTGTCGATGGCCGCAGCATGTGCAGCCTTGCAGAGGATCATGCCCCCGCGCGGGCCGCGCAGGGTCTTGTGGGTGGTCGTGGTGACCACATCGGCGTACGGAACCGGGGAGGGGTGCGCCTTGCCCGCGACCAGTCCCGCAAAGTGTGCCATGTCCACCATCAGGATGGCGCCGACCTCGTCCGCGATCTGGCGAAAACGGGCAAAGTCCAGGATACGCGGGTAGGCCGAGTGGCCGGCGATGATCATCTTCGGCTTGTGCTCAAGGGCCAGTCTGCGGATGTTGTCGTAGTCAAGCTGGTGTGTCCCTTCATCGAGACCGTAGGAGACAGCATTGAAGTACTTGCCCGTGATGCTCACCTTGGCCCCATGGGTCAGGTGGCCGCCATGGGGGAGGGCCATCCCCAGGATGGTATCCCCGGGATTGAGAAAGGCCAGATAGACGGCCAGGTTGGCCGGTGAGCCCGAGTAGGGCTGGACATTGGCGTGCTCGGCTCCAAAGAGCTCCTTGGCACGGTCGATGGCAAGCTGCTCGATCGGATCGATATACTGCTGGCCTTCGTAGTAGCGCTTGCCGGGATAGCCTTCGGAATACTTGTTGGTCAAAACAGTTCCGCTGGCTTCAAGCACAGCCCGGCTGACGTAGTTTTCGGAGGCGATCAGGCGCACCTTGTCATACTGGCGCCGTTCTTCGGCGCGGATCAGTTTGTAGATTTCGGGGTCTCGCTGGGAGAGGTGGTCCATTGTCTGGTCTCCTTTTTTTTGGGGAACAGCCTATAGTTCCCGCTGGTGTACGATGGTTTCCCAAAAAGGGGCCGCTTGCGTGCCCTTGATCCCCCGGGGGGATGTCGGCAGAGCGAGGTGCGTGATGCATCACAGCCATTCGGATGCCTGAAAAATAGTCAAATCGCCCGGTTTTTTGTCCGCCATTTTACTGAATGGAAGACGGGGTGTGGTATCCTGAGATCAGGATACTTGGGATCAGCCGTGGAGGGTGTGATGCAAACAGCCATGAAGATATGTGTATGCGGAATGGTGTGTGCCGGGCTGGTGTCCGCCTGCGGAGATGATCCACAGTCTGCGGGGTTTGTCCAGAGCGGGCACACGCTGGTGCGAAACGGGTATGCACTGACGGACTATACGGTCCCTGCCGGGACGAGCGAATTGGTTGTGACCAACCTTCGCCAGCAGGAACGGGTCGTGATCATCCCGCTGGACAGCGAATATGCGACAGGGCCGGCCAAGCTGCGACAGGTCGGTACCCTGCGGGTGGAGTACGCAGGCCCTGCCCCGCGCGAGCTCGCGCCGCGGCACAGGCTGGAGGCTGTTCCCCATAACCGCATTTCTGCCAGGGACAAGGCTGCAGCGTTTTCGGGTACGGCCCGGCTTGATGCTTTTCAACGCCTGCCTGCCCGGCACCCCGAGTCGAAGAAACAGCCTGCAAGCCGGGCGACCGAATTCAGCCTGGGCCAAAGCCATGACTTTTTTGTGATATATGATTTTAATGATTTTGCAAAAGGGGGAGTGGCCGTCTCGTCCCGGCTGCTCTACAAGGGGACGCATTGCTACGTCTGGTTGACGGCGGGGATTGCCGCTCATGCCCGGGCCGGGGACGTGGCCACCAATGCCGGGCAGGCCTTTGATGCCACCATCTACAGTAAGGTAACCGGCCTCTTCGGCTCCGAATGGGGTGGAGACGGGGATGACGGAAGCGGGGGGATCGACGGTGACAAGCGGGTGCACATCCTCTTTCAGGATGTGACCAAAAACCCACCGGGTGGATACTGCAGCGGGCGTGATGAGTATTACAATACCCAGTTTTCCAAGCCCGAGGACCGCTACAGCAACGAAAAGGAAATGTTCTACATCTGCCAGCCTGCGACCTATATGGACACGATCCCAAACCGGAATGACGTTTTGGCGCACGAGTTTCAGCATCTTGTCCATCACAACCAGGTGCGGCGCAAGCAGGACGCCAGTCCCCTGTCGTACATCAACGAGGGATTTTCGCAGCTCGCGGAGACCTGGTGCGGATATGGCCCGATGCTGCCCCGGTTTGCCGAGGTGCACAACCGGCCGCGCACCTCCTGGCTGGTCTGGTATATGGAAGGCCGCGAGCGGGTTGATTCGTACTACGCGGCCTATGTGATGGCCAACTATCTTGTACGCCGCTTTGGTCTGCCGGCGGTCACCACTGTCAGGGATGCGCCGCCCTCGAGCCAGGCCAGCCTGGATGTGGCCCTCGCCCGTCTGGGATACGGCGGCGACTGGCCTCGCCTTGTGCTCGACATGCTGACCGCCCTCTGGCTGGACCGGGACGAGTTTGCCTTCCCGGCTGTCGGGCTTCATCCAGGGGACAGCGGGATTCCGATGACCGGGTCGCGGGGGTACTGGACGCAGGAAAAAAACGGGTTTTCCAATATGACAAACATTCTCAATCTCCAGGGAGTCAGGACGCGATTTCTTGCGACGTTTCCCGCCACGATCCCGCTGGAATTATACCAGTACGGATCGGACATGTTCGAACTGGTCAGCGGGGCCGGCGGGCAGGTGACGTTGCGCTTTGAGAATATGCAGCTTCCGCTGCGGGTCCGGGTGGTGCGTTTCGGTGGTGAAGGGGCGGACACTGTTGTTCCGTTTGCGATTGACGGGTATGGCGCTGACTGGAAGGACCGTACCGGTCTTGTGACCGTAGCGGATCCGGTTGGGGATGCCAGCATGGTCAATGGCAAGCCCTCACAATTTGTCTGTGATCCGGGGGCCGACATGACCAATGTCGTGGCCTTTTGCAGTAATGACGTGCTCTACATGCGGATCCAGACAGTCGGGGTCATGCATCCGACTGACAAAACCAACAGGCTCATGCTCAAGCTCAGGTTGAGCGGGAGTGCGGACCAGTTCAACGTCTACTGTTATGACAGCCGGTTTTTTGCCTATACGATTTCACCCTCTGCTGAATACCCGCTTGTGACGCACGGTGTGCGCTATGCCCGGCGCTCGGTCATCGAGCTGGCCTTGCCTATCGGGATTTTCGGGATTACACCGGATGCGTCCATCCGGGTGCAACCCCTGATGTTCAATGTCATCTCGACATCCAATGTCTTCGACTGGGGCCCGGCCCTGACTGTTCCGCGCTGAGAAGTTCAGTTCCCGTTGTGCGCTGCGGGATCCGGAAGCGGGCAGTCAAGGTTTTGCAAGGGTCAGGTGTATTCACCACTTGATTTTCCAAACTGGACCAGTAACCGCCGGCTCTCTCCCGAGTCTGCCGCGAGAGTCATGCACTTCAGCGGGATGATCGTGTCAGCCGCAGGGCGCTGGTTCCACGCTGCTGTTCCGTCCTTGTGCAAGCCCTGAACAAGCTGCTCGAGGGTTGTGGCATCGGTAAA
>JAKPMW010000042.1 GCA_029548715.1 Spirochaetota bacterium
TGAAGAGATCATTGATATCGAGGACGAGCTGATCGAGCTTGAGCCGGTTGAGCCGCGTGAGGATCTTGAGGATGTCTCACGCAGTGAGGTTGTGTTCGAAGACGAAGTGGAAGACGCGGGCGTATCTGCAGCTCCGGACGAGCCGGAACCGGCACCTGTGACGGTTCCCGCGGCTTCAGTGCTTCCGGACGACGGCTTTGTGCGTGCTCCGGATTTCAGCGATGAGCTGTCCGCTGTTCCGCTTGAGGATGAGCTGACCGAGGCTGTTCCTGTGATCGACCAGGTGGAGCTGGCGGATGAGCCTGTCGAGTTCATGGAAGACGAGATCGTGTTTGCTGCCCGTGAAACCATTCCGGCCACTGAACCGGCTGAACCTGTTGTTCCGGCCGGATATACGGAGTCTCCCGACGAAGACGAGCTTCTTGACGAGGAGATCATCAATCCGGATCTCATCTCCGAGATGACGGATGAGGTTTTTGATGAGCCTGAGGCTGTTGATGAGCCCGCAGCAGCGGTGGCAGTCGAGGACCGCAACGGGGGACGCGAACTTGTCGAGGGTTTGCCCGAAAGGATGCGCGATGATGTGCGCAAGGTCCTGGGGTATCTGGACAACCTGTTTGACGAACTTCCGGAAGAAAAGGTCAAGGAGTTTGCCAACTCCGAGTACTATGACATCTATAGCCGTCTTTTCAAGGAACTGGGTATCTGAGGAATGGGCCTGCTCTCCCGTGCACGACGGATTGGATCATTTCGGGCCGCCACTTTCGGGGGGGCGGCCGCACAGGCTGGTCTGCGCGGACTGCTTGGCAGGGCATCTGCCCTGCGCCGGGGAATGCCTGCGTCCCTTCGTCCTTCGGCGGAAACAGTTCGCCCCGGAGGGGATGCCGACCTGCTGCAGCTTGAGCGGCAAAGCTTCAATCTTTCCAACCTCATGGAGATCAGCCGGGAGATCAACGGGACCCTGCGGCTGGACGAGTTGTGCACCATTTTTATCCTGACGGTGATGGGGCAGTCCGGAGCGCAAAAGGCTGTCTTGTATCTGCGGGACGGGGATGAATATGTGGTCCGCGCATCGCGTGGCCTGGACGAGGGAATGGTTTTGCCCGCGCTCGGGGATGACTCGGCCCTCGTTCGGGCAGTGGTCCAGAGGGCTATGGTCCAGCGGGCAGAGGTTTTTCCGGTTTCCGAATGCGAGCTGGAGGATGGTGGACTGGATGCCCATCTTGTGGCTGTTCTTTCAGCGGGCCTGGTTTTGCCCCTTGTCAACAAGGGTGAGTGTCTGGCCTTTCTTCTCCTGGGCGAGAGGTGCCCTGACCAGGCGTGGACTCCCGAAGAGACCGGGTTTCTCGCTTCCCTCTCCGACATGGGGAGCATGGCCCTTGCCAATGCGAGGCTGTATACCGAGCTCGAGACCAGGCTCAACCGGTTGTCCGGGCTGTACGAAATCAGCAGGGTTATCAACAGCAGCAGCCAGGCTGACGAAATTCTCAGGCTTGCATCCGAAACGCTGGCGACAGGTTTTTCGGTTTCGCTGGCAGCCTTCCTTGGGCTGTCAAACCAGGATCTGGTCTGGCTGGCGGGGATCGGGATTGAGGAGATTACGCCCGGGGCCACCTGCAGCGAACTTTTTGAATCGGCCTTTGTTCTCGGACAGGCCCTCCCCGTGGAGGAGTATGGGCAGCATCCCGAGCTTGTTGCAGTTTTTGGGCAGGATGCTGTTTCGCGGGCAAACATGGCCCTGCTTGTCCCCCTGGTGGCTGCCGGTGAGCGGGTGGGGATTCTTGCCATCCTGGGGATCGAGGGCCGGAAGGTGGACAGCGTTTCCCGGGAAGAGTGCGAGTTGTTTTCGATTATCGGGTCGCAATTTGCGCCGCCCCTGCTTGTCGCCCGGACCATCAGGGATCGCGAAAGGAGTCTTGCCGATCCTTTTCATCCATGGCTGGCGCTTCTCGAAAAGGAAGCTCTCCGGGCCGGTGAATTTGGTCTTTCGGTCGGTGTCTGCGAATTCTGGATCGAGGGGTTTGATTCGGCCGAGATGGAAGGGCTTGCACGTCTTGCCGAGGACATCGGGCACCGCCTGCGGGACGTGATCGACGTGAAGCATCCGGTTGTCCGGCTGGGGGCGGATGCGTGGGCGATTGTCCTGAGCGGAGTGCCCTTGCGTGATCAGGAGAAGATCCTTGACTGCGCAGCGAAAGAGATGTTACTGATGCTTGACCAGCATGGCCTCGGCGAGCGGATCAGGCTTGAGCGGAGCCAGGGACAGATACCCGAGGAATACCCCTCGGCGGCGGCCTGGGTCTTCCGCAGGCAGTAGGCGGACGGGACAGGCATGACTGAAACAGGGCAAAGGCTGTACGAGGGTGATGTCACGGCGACATCTCTCAGTTTCCCCGGCAGGGTTGAGATCACGGGCAGCGTGCGGGCCGGCGGGGTGGTGCATGCCGGCGGGGATGTTGTCATTCGCGGGATGATCGAGGGTGGCTGCGTTGAAAGCAGCGGTGGCGGAGTCTATGTCGATGGCCCTGTCCAGGGGCCGGACGCCATTGTCCGGGCCTTCGGAGATATCAAGACCAAGAGTATCCGGGATGCCGAGGTTGAGAGTCTGGCTTCCGTCTATGTCAGTGACATGATCTTTCGTTCAAGTGTCAGGGCCCGGAACCTGATCGAGATGAAAAACGGGGACGGAATTGTCGAGGCAAGCTATGCCGAGGCTGGAATGGAAATCACCGTGCGAAGTGCAGGCTCGGTCTCAAGCGGGATGAGTGGCACAACACTGGTGCTCGAAAATTTCAGGCAAAAAGAGCTGTTCGAACTGTCCATGATTTATGAACAGAGGCTGGCGCAAAAAACAGCGCGAATTGCCGAGCTTGAAAAGGTTATCAGTGTGATCCGGATCCTTGGCGGGCGGATCGTCAATCTTGATCCTGCGAAAAAATCGGATCTGGCCCTCAAGGTCAAGGAGTATCAGGAGCTCAGGCAGCAGGTTGGTGAAATCCTGCGCGAGCGCGACCTCGTTGTGGCCGAGCGAAACAAGAGCGGGGGCAAGATGCGCTCGATCACCTCAAGTGGTGAAGTCTTTCCCGGTGTTGAGGTCCGAATCGACAATGCCCGGGTCATGGTCAACAAACGCTATCGGAATGTGATTTTTTACAAGAGCGGGATAGTCATCATTGGAGACCTGGACGCGTTCATGCAGAGGAAGCGGTTGTCCCACTGAACAGTCCCGGGGGGAGGGTGCGAATGGGTATCGGATTCAAGCTGGGCCTGTTTGTGGCGCTGCTGCTGTCTGCAGTCATGCTTGTCACCGGACTGTTTATCGTGCGGCAACAGGAGGGGGTCCTCGAAAAGCAGTTGCGGCGGGATCTTGCCTCGCACCTGCAGTCCTTCAGGATTGCCGCATCTGCCAGTCTGGCCGGGCCCGAGGACGTGGGCCGGTTGCAGTCGTACACCTATGCCCTCTCCAACATCAACCATTTTTCATCCGCCATGTTTGTTGATCCCCGGGGGCGGGTTTTTGCCCAGGTGGACAAAAAGGGTATTCCCTTTGACGGCAGGCTGGCGTTTGTAACCATGCCCCTTCCCAAACTGGACGACCCGCAGCTTGCGGCCAGATACCCCGATATCGGGTACCTGCTGTCGGACATGACGGACGAGACCAATGTGATTTTTGTCCGCTCAAGCCGGTATACGGCAGACGAATACCGGAAAGTTCTTGAAGAATGCAGGAGCAACGGGACCGCTCCACCCGAAAACAGTGCCTGGTTTGAAGGTTTTCTTCCGGTCTGCGTCAACTGGCTCAGGCTGGCAGACGAAGGGGATAGCTCTCTCCAGACTGCCCTTGCCCTGTACCGGAGGGGTGTCGAAAACGGGTTTGCCTTTGCCGGCAGGCAGCCTGAGCACCGGAAGCGCGACCTCCTCTTCCTGCGCCATGTTGAAACAGTGGCCCGCTGGCTGGCCATCGAGAAGCTTGACCCCTGGGGCCGGCGTACCGGCTGGGAACTCTCACCCTATGCCCGGATGCTGGGTATTCGTGAAAAGGACAGGCTCTCCGAGACCGAGAGCTGGCAGCTTGCGTCCATGATCCCCCTGATCGAGAATTTCCGCAAGGGTGAGGCGGCGGATGATCCGGCAAAAATTTTCCCCCGGGAGATGATTGCCAGGATTGCAGAACTGGTTGAGCGATTGTATTCCGCTACGGCCATGCCGGAAGGGCTGGCTGATCTTGTCAGGGATGCCCGTTCGGGGGCTCTGCTCAATCGTGGAATCGAGCCGGGGGAACTGGCCGAAATCCGTCTTGCGGCAGACTGGCTCGGGGTGGCTCGGGTCTTGACCAGATCATCCGGCCCCCGCTGGAACACGGTGTACGGGGAGATGGTTTCCGAGCGGCTGGTCAAGCCGTTTTTGCACGGGGATGAAATCTTTGTCGACATTGCCCTTTTTGCCGGGCTGTTTGAGACCTATCTCGCTGGCGGGGAGTTCCCCATGCCCGAGACGCACCGCTATCAAAAGCTGGCCCGGATGTATCATCCGACAAAAAACCAGCAGGAACGGGCCGAGTTTGTCCGGCATATCTTCCGTTCCCTTGTGACCCCCTTCAAGTTCGGGTATGTGCGCGTGATTCTTGATCCCGCTGCCATCCGGGGAGAGACGCTGGGAATCGTCTCCCGCACTGTGGATATCTCCCTGGCCCTGGTGCTGCGTGCGGTCATCCTGGCAGTCCTTCTCGCCGGACTCTTTGTCCGAAACATCAAAAAGCTGGCCGCGGCGGCTGTTCGTGTCGGGCAGGGCGACCTTGAAACCCGAATCGAGATCTCGAGCAGGGACGAGCTGGGCCGTCTGGCAGGGCAGTTCAACAGCATGGTTTCCGAAATCAGGCGCTCACAGGTGGTCCTGGTTGAAAAGAGCCGGATGGAGGAAGAACTGAGAATTGCCGAGACCATCCAGAAGGGCCTCTTGCCCGTCAGCTTTCCCGACGTTCCGGGCTATGCCTTTGCCGGGTATTACAGTGCACAGTCCGAAGCGGGTGGTGATTATTACGATGTGCTGGACCGGACACTGGTCGGTGGAGACATGGTGGGGCTGGTGAGTGCGGATGTTTCCGGGCACGGGGTAGGGGCGGGACTGGTGATGACGATGGCCAGGACCCTCCTGCATGCCCAGGCTGCCGGCTGCAGTGAGCCTGCGCGTGTTCTTTCCCGGGTCAACCCCCAGCTCTTCAGGGACACGCCAGCGGCGATTTTCGTCACTGCCCTGTACGCCGTGCTCGACTGCAGGACGCACCAGCTGACCTGGTCCTCGGCCGGGCACAATCCTGCACTCTGCAGCCGGGCCGGTGCGGGGGTTGAGCGCCTGACCTCAGCCGGTCTGCCCCTGGGTATGGCTGACGGGGCCACGTTTGAGAGCATCATCGGACAGGGGAGTACCCAGCTTTCCGTCGGGGATGTGCTTGTCCTGTATACCGACGGAGTGACCGAGGCGATGAATTCCGCCCGCGAAGAGTATGGTGAGGAAAGACTGGCCGCCGTTCTCAAACGGGTTTCAGGGCTGGAGCCTGGCGAGATCATCCCGGCCATTATCGAGGATCTCGCCGCCTTTACCGCCGGACTGCCCCAGGAGGATGACATCTCCATGCTGGTCGTCAAAAGGCAGCTTCGGTGAGGAAGTCTGCAGCCGAGGTCATTGCGGAACTCGGGCCAGGAATGGAGCCAGGGGGGATTGAAACAGTCCTCTCCCGCAGCGGAAGGCCGGTTGCCCGCCGGGCTGGCCGGTTTGTTGACAGCAGCCATGACCCCGAGGCGGGAGCCCTCAAGCGATTGACGGGCCTTGCACTTGAGGGACGGCTGATGGCCATCGTGTTTGGTGACGGATTTGGCTACCTCTCGAGGCAGCTTGCCGGGCGTGGTCTGGAGGTTCTCCTGATCGAAAGTGACCCTGCCCTGATACAGGCCGGTTACAGGGCCCTGGGCGCGGAGGCCTGGGCATCCTTTGGCCTGGCCGTTTGCACGGGTGAACCGGGGCCGGCCTTCTGGGAGGAGCGGGTTCCGGCGCATTTTCAGGCCAGCGAGATCCTGCTTGTCCCCCCGGCCGCCGGCTCTGATGCCCTGCTTGCTTCGGCAGCCGCCAGCCTGGTCACATTTTTGCGGCGGCGGATGGTTGATTTTCAGACGACACTCTGGTTTGGCCCGCAATGGGTTCTCAATATCCTTGACAATCTTGCCCTCCTGGCGGCTGCCCCGCAACGGGTGCGGGCGGCTGATTCCCTGCCCGAGGGAGGGGACTGGATCATCGCCGCTCCCGGGCCGGGTCTTGAGGCCTGTCTGCCGGACATTGCCCGGATGCGCAAGGAGCACACTCTCCTGGCACTGGCTCCGGCCGTGCGGGCCCTTCTGGCTGCCGGGATTCTGCCGGACCTTGTCTGCACCAGTGATGGTGGATGGGCCAACCGGCTCCATCTTGCCGGAATCCGGCTCCCTTCTGTTCCGCTTGTGTTTTCCCTCCATGCTGCTGCCGGGATCGCACGTGACTGGGCCGGACCTCTTATCCCCCTTTCGTGCGGGACCGCACTCGAGACCGGTCTTGCCGAGGGGCTGCCCTGCATCGGAGAGACGCCAACCGTCGCCCTCTTTGCCCTGCGAGTTGCCCTGGCCTGCCGGGCGGAGCGGATCATCCTGGCCGGGCAGGATTTTGCGTCCCTGTCCTGCAAGGCGCATGCCCGTGGGTACCGATTCGAGGAGGATCTGGTCTGGCGCTCACTGCGGACCGCTCCTGCCGAAAAGGGTCTGGCCAGGACCTGGCAACGGCATGACCTGATGCGTGGCTCATGGCGGGCCGACAGCAAGTTCCTCATGTACCGGGACAACCTGCTTGAATTCGCCCGGGCCAGGCAGATTCCGCTGTTTCGCATCGGCTCAAGTCCCTTTCTTGCTGAACTCCCCCAGGCTGGCGAATGCAGGGGGGGCGGCCGGGCGGGGCAGGGCCGGCAGGCCCGGGTCAGCATCCGCCATGAGCTTGCCGCTGACTGGAATGCCCGCATTGCTGACTGGACAGCAGTCAGGGGAACAGCGTCCAGACCGGGCAGTTTTGCGTCCGGCTCCCGGGAATGGAGTGCTGCCGCCTCAGCGCTGCTGGCGGATGGGCATCTTGTGCCCCTGTTTGAGCTGGGGCAGGCCCGGAGCCTGCGCCGGATACGGCTTGGCTGCGATCCTGAACCGGAGGCCGGACTGGGACACTGGCTTGCAAGGGTTGCACGGAGGCTTGGTATTCTCCTCAATACCCGGGCAATGGATGCCGATAGGTAGGACATGGTCTCTCCGGCTGTTCCGGGGGGAGCGTATATCGCGTGTGGGGAGTGTGCTTCGTGGCCGAGACAGATGCCTATAGCCAGTATCGCGAGACACAGATCATGACAGCGTCCCAGGGCAAGCTGGTTGTGTTGCTCTACGAAGGGGCCATTCGTTTTATGGATGCAGCAACGGCCGGACTTGAGAGCAAAAAGTACGATGCCGTCAACAACAACCTTCTGCGGGCCCAGGACATCCTGACCGAGTTGGCCCTCTCCATCAACTTTGATGTGGGAGAGATCGCCACAAAGATGTACAACCTCTACATGTATTTTAACAGGCGCCTTGTTGAAGCCAATATCCGCAAGGACAGGGAGCCGATCCTTGAGGTGCGCGGAATGCTGGTCAGCCTGCTTGAGGCCTGGCGGCAGGTCGCTGACAAGATGCCATCACGCCCCCAGCCCGGCGGGTTGAATGTCTCGGGCTGAAGAGCAGGCCTGGCTTGCCTTGCGGGCCGAGTCGCTTGAGCGGCTTGGGCGCCTGTGGAAAACAAGTGTCAGAATACGAACCGGCCTGAAGGATGTGCCGGTTCTTTTATCCCTGCTTGAGGAGTTTTCGGGTGAGGCAGCCATGCTTGAGGCACATGAGACCCTGGTTGAGCAGTGGCGCACGGCATGGCTGGTCTGGCCCGATCCTGTCCTCGAGGCCCTGATAGCCAGGCGCCGGCGCAGGCTTGCCAGCCTGCATGCACGGGTCTCGGCTGTCCTTGAGCGCCGGCTTGGGAGCCTGCCGCGCGAGCTTCCCTGTGTTGCGATGCGACCAGACGGGCGGTTTGTCCTCAGACAGAGTGATCAGTCATGACCGGCGTTGATGGTGACTCCGCCGTCATTTTCGATCCAGACCGAATACTTTTTCCCTGCAATGGCCAGTTTTGTGGCGATATCTGCCTGCACAGAGCGGACAAAGGGCAGGGCGACCTCGCGCTTTTCGAGGGATTCGAAAAGGCCCTTGCGGGATAAACCATCGGGGAAAAAGCGGACAGCCTTTTGGGTGAAGTTTGTTCCAAATGAAGTTATTCCAAGCCAGGCATACCGTGTCCTGGCTCCAAGAAAGACGGCCGTGTCATCAAAGACAACCTGATATACGATCAGGCCAAAGCGTTCTCCCGGAAGGGAGATGGTGAAGGGGCGTTCGATACCGGGGATCGAGCCCGGCTGCGGTTCAACCAGCAGGGACATTTCCGATCCGCTGGCCGTATTCGCATGAATCCGGGCGATCAGGGTCCGGCCGGTAAAGGCAGTCAGACTGCGGATGAAGAGGATGATCATGATGATCAGGGCGGCAAAGACGAGGCCCGATATCGTGCCGAAGCTGCGCTTGAAGGTCTGGACGAGAAGCGAAAAGAGGATAAAGCCTGCCAGGAGGGCCCAGCTGAAGGCACCGCTGAACACATGCAGGCCCCCGGCTGCCAGCGCGTAGATTACAGACCCGGCAAGGGCCGCAAGCGAGATGACGAGTGAGGGAAGATGACGCCGGGGCATCCGGTCGCGCAATGCCCTGCGGGCGAAAAGGACTCCCGCCCAGGCAAAGGCGAAGAGCAGGAGGTAGACCGGGAGACTGCCCAGGGAGAGGTCAATCGCGGGAGGTGAGGGTACGGCGGCCGTTGACAGCAAAACCAAGGGAGAATCCTCCGCAAACTGGTATCAATCCAGTATACCCCCGCCTGTCACGAAAGAAAAGCAGCAATTGCATACGCGAAATGCAAGAAGCCGGGGCAGATGCAGGTCCTGTACCCGGTAGCTGGGCCCCCGCAAGATCCACCCCGAAAAAAAGCCGGGGGCTGTCCTGGCTGGACAGACCCCCGGCCTTGCGGGCAGGATTGTTGCTCAGAATTTGAGGTTTTTCAGCTCAAGCTGGCGTTTCTCCAGCTTCTGGTTTTGTTCCCAGCGTGCCTTGTTCGAATCCTGGATCGATTTGCGGTACTGCTTGAGTCCTTCCATGGACTTGTCCTTGTAATCGACACCATATTCGTCATCGCTATTTCCTCTGGTGACGCTTCGGCTCTCGATCCGCTGGAAGGCATACTGGCCATCGTGGACCGCCGCCACAATCATGTTGCCCCGGATGGCCTGCGACTCGGCCATCCCCCGTGGGTCGCTGGCTGCCGTGGTCGAGCGCTGCCCGTCCGAAGGAATAAAGCGTATCTGGGCACCCGTCAGGGGGCGTGATGTCTTGCGGTCATGGATTGAGGCTCGCACGCTTCCATCGCCCGTGGTCATCACATCCAGAACCAGATCGCTGCGGATGATCATGCCGGACTGTTCGATCCCGTCTGCCTTGATGACCACCAGCCAGGCGCCCTTGTCCCGGACAGGAATCGCTACCCGGGTTGTCTCACTCATCGGTTGTCCGGTCTTTCCCAATGCAATGGTCGTGGTCAGACTCGGCCTGATGCCCGCAAGGTTGATCCCTGTTACGTTGCGCAGGTCCTTTTGCTTGAGGCAGAGCATGAGAAAGTCAACCTTGTAGAGGGTGAGTGAGGCGCTTGAGATGTTACGCGATGTGATCTCAAGGCGGGTCTCGTCCTCAAGCGGGATGATCGTGATCTCAGGCAGGGAGAGCGTTTTTTGCTTCAGATGCTCGATTGCCCGGGCTGCATCTGAAAACCGTGTCTTGACCTTTTCATACAGCCTGATGGCTTCAGCATGGCGCTGTTCGGAATGCCTGATCTTGCCCAGCATGTGCAGGGCGTAATCACGATAGCGGCTCGGTCCCTGGGTTCCGTCCTGCTGCCTGAAGAGTCGTTCAGAAACGGCTTCACATTCGGTGCTGGCTTCGCCAAACTTGCGCTCGAAGTAGAGCGTGCTTGCCAGAAGGTACCTGAAGGAGTCGGTGAAGTGCGTGTTGGTGTAGACCTCGATTGCCGTACGGGCCCGCTTTTCGGCTGCCTGCCAGTGCTCACGCTCAAAGAGGAGCGAAACGGCCGAGAACGCGATCTCCGGGGCCAGCGGTGAGGCGGGAGCGGCGGCCAGGACTGCATCAAAGAGGGAGAGGGATTCGTCTTTCAGCCAGTCCTTTGTCACGCCGCGCTTGGACAGGTCCTCTGGCGAAAGTTCGGTTGACATCTGGAAGAGCTGCTGGGCAAAGGACGAAATGCTTGCAATCTCTTCGGTCCCGTCCGGATACTCAAGCCAGAGACTGCGCAGCGAGGCAGTGGCTTCACGGACCTGGTTGGCTGCCAGCCAGGCGGCACTGACTGCTGAGTCCTGGAGAAATTTTGCTTCGATAATTCCATCGAGCACCTGACAGGAGCGCTCATGCTCTCCGATGCGGGCGTAGGCGGCAGCCACGGCATCGGCCTGCTCAAGCGAAATCGAGAGATCCTGGTGTTTTTCCTTCAGGCTCTCGAAATGGCGGACAATCTCCCGTGCATTTTTTTCGCGGACAGCAATTTCAAGCAGCATCAGGCCTATTTCACGGGCCGGTTCGGGCTTGAGCTGCCAGCGGGTCAGGCATTCACTGAGCAGCGACTTGGCCTTGTCGTACTCGGCCTGCCTGAAATGCCATTCGCCAATCCGGTACATCTCGTCTGCCGAAAAACGGTACCCGGCAAAGATGTCACTTCCGGGTGCTGCGATCACGAAGGGCTTGCGCCGGGTGGCTGTGCGTTTCCAGGGCGCAGAAACGGGGAAGCAGGAGGCCGAGCCAAGCCAGGTCTCTCCCTGGGCAAAGGCGACAAGGCCTTCCCGGATACGGATTGTCTCCAGTGGGGGCGGAGCCTTGACAAGATAGCGGATCCGCCCGGGCAGGAGCTCGCGATGGATCACAGCATTGCCCTCAAGGAGCCCGGTCGGGCGGCAGCCTGAGGGGACTGCAAATTCGGCGACAAGAATATCATCCTGGCGGACGCTCCCCGAGCGCAGTCTGATCTCAGCGCTGAAGGGGCTGCCCCTGCTTATCCTGGCCAGGTCGTTTGTCGGACTGGCGGTCCAGTCGGCGAGGATCGACATTCCTCTTGGGAGGGATTTCCCCTCAAGGGTGTAGGGGGGATGATGCAGCGAAACCTCAAAGGTGCCGGGAAAATCCTTCTGGGGGGTGGCATCGGGGGCCATGATTTCGACAAGCTCACAATGGATGCGGCATGGCCCGCGGCCCTCAAGCTGGACCTGGACTGTTGAGGCATCAGCGGATAGTTCGTCGCCAGTCAGCTGGATTGCCGAGGGCTGGGAGCTCAAGATCAGACCGGCTGCCTTGCCATTGATGCTGACCCGGGCTGTCCATGTTGCCGAAGCCGACTGGGAGACAAGATGACGGGCATGAACCAGGGGAATGATCCCGTTTTCAGCAGGGGTATGCCAGCCGAAGCCGAGGCGGTGCGAGTCCAGCCAGGCCAATGCCTCCCCGATGATGGTCCTGCTTTCTGCATCGCTTGCCGCTGCAGAGAGGGCCAGGGCTGCCAGCGCGGTTGTGCCGCTTGCGCCGCCCATCCAGTGGACATGACGGGGTTGCTGGCCGGGAATGTGGGCCAGTCCATCCTTGCGGACAAATGAGCGGGCAAGCAGGCGCGCCAGCTCGCTGCTCATATCGCGTCTGCCTGCACTCTCAAGCGCCAGTGTCAGGAGGGCCATTTCCCTTGGGGCGAGGCGATCCCGCTCGCGGTAGAGTCTGTTCATCCAGGCAAAGGGAGAGTCCGAACCACCAGCCATGGCAAACAGGGCCAGGGCCTTGAATTCGTTGTTGTCCGAGGCACTGAAGAGCTGGTCAAGCTGCCGCTTTGTCCAGGTTGCAAGCGATGCCTCGATCTCTATCCCTGCGGCCCGACAGCGCTGGAGGGCAAAACCGAGCCATGCCGTTTCGCTGCTGGACGGAGGGATGTTTTGCCACCCTGTCTTCTCGAGGGTTGCCAGATGCCTGATCCGGGATTCGATCGCCGCGCGGAGGCTGTTGTGCCGGGCCGCCTCTTGCGGGCGGATTGCCCTGAGGTATTCCAGTGCTGCGGTGTCACGAACAATGGTAGCAATAATTCCGGAAAGCTGGTTTTTGCCGATAAACTCGGGGACACCCTCAAGGAGGATGGATTCGGGCTGTTCTGCCCTGATCCGCAAGGTTCGCTGTACTGCACCTGCTGTGTGTGTGAGGCGTTTTTCCCAGCTTGTCCGGACAAGGGCTGATGACCCGCTCACCCGTCTGTCACCGGCAGGCTGGACCAGCACGGGGACTGCGGCCGTAAAGGCCGGGTCAGTGACTCGAAGAACAAAGGAGCCGGCTGTCGTGACGGAGAGGGGGATAAAGACCTCGCTGGCCGAGGAGGGTTTGAGCGACCAGAGGATTCTGCCGTCTGCAATGCCGGACCCGGTCGCAGTCTCAAGCTGCCAGCGGAGTGTTCCCTGCAGTGCGCGTTCTGCCCGCGTTGAAATAATGAGGGGGACCTGGAGTGAGTCGCCCGTGTTGATGGAATCCGGCAGCTGGATTCTTGCATGGGTTGTGTTGACAGCGTGCATGACGGTCTCGGCATCTCCGAAAAGGGAGTCCCCGGAAACCGCAACTGTGACAACGCGCCAGGAAGCCGAGCGGTCGGGCAGGACAAAGCTTGCCTTGGCTGTTCCGTCCCGGTCCGTCCTGAGGCGACCGGCATACCAGGCCAGCTCGGCCCAGGCCGAGGGCGTTCCGGGTTTTCCCGGGCGGGTGTCAATGGTCTCATTCATTTTTTCGGATTCACGGGTCTGGCGGATCGAACGGTCAAGCCCGTTGGCTGTCCGGAGTGATGGCTGGTCGGCCCGGCCTGCGGCCCGATCCTGCTCGAGTGCGACCATGTCCGGATCACGCTCCCCCGTTGTGGCAGAATAGACAAAGGGGGTAAACGAGGCGGCACGCGAGGCAACAAGTGGCAGGCGGGGAAAGAACGTGCCTGTGATATCTGCCCGCGAGGCATTGACGGCCGACCAGATGGCATCGTCAATCACAAAGACGAAGAGGCTGGATGGCGAGCCTTCACCCGCAGGTGTTTTTGAGGTGAAACGCAGTGTTACCTCCTTTCCCGGAACCGGCGCGGCTGTCGGGGCAATGTCCAGCTTGAGCGCGTGCCTGAGGGTGAAGTCAGCGTGCGATGAGTAAAAGCCGTTTGTGGTCGCGGTCATGATCACGAGACGGAAGTTGGGCGAGAGCTCCTTTCCGGGGAAGAGCGAGATCGTCGACTCGCCGACCGGGATGTGGATCCGCTGTTGTCGCACGATCCGGTCGCGTTCGAGGACAAGCAGGCCGTCCTGGGGCTTGTCAAGGCGGGAGTGGACGCGCACCTTGAGTGCCTGTCCGCTTGCGACTTCCGTGCTGTCCTGCAGGATATGGAGCCGCTGGGGATCTTTGGCACCGCTAACGTCCAGTTCGGACTGGGCAAGCACCTGTTCACCCGATGAGGCTTGTGTCACGGCTGTAATGCGGTACTTTCCCGGACGCAGTGCTGGCAGGTTTACTTCGGATTTTCCGGTAAGCGTGACAGTTGTCCTGGCTATGGGCAGGGTTCTTCCATTTGTCAGGAGGCTGGCGCTGACATCGACGTTGCGGCGGGGGTTTGCGCCCGGAATCGCTTCAAGGGATACTTCGACAACCGGTTTTTCGGTATCCAGCCAGATGCTACGGCGTGGCTTGAGGCTGAGGGAGACATCGCGGTTGGCAAAGGTAATGCTGTGGGTGTGCACCCGGTCTTCCCAGGAGGGTTTGAGGGACACCGTGAGGGCTTCGCCGCTGATGCGTTCGGCCGAGTCGACATGCAGCACAACCTGGCCGCGTGGATCCGTCAGCGCGGTATTCCAGTCTTCCTGGTTGACACGCCAGAGCAGATGACGCCCTGCAGCCGGTTCTCCCCAGAGATGGGCACAGGTCGCGGTCAGGCTGATGCGGTCCCCGATCAGCGGGACGACAGGGGTCTGGGAGAAGGTGACAGATGTTTCCCTGGGCGTATAGTGCTCGACCTTGAGCTGGTGCACCGCACTGAGTGTCCGGTTGGTGTTCATCAGGCTGAGAGTGAGATACCCGGGAGCCTCGGCAGGGTCAATCACGAATTCGCCGGAGATTGTTCCCAGATCGTCCGGGGCAAGGGTCTGCCTGAGGACGTCGATTCCGCTTGGGCTGCGTGCAGAAACGAGGAAGTGTTCTCGCGGGGTGGAGAGATTTCCTGCTGCATCTCTCAGGCGCAGGGTCAGTCTGAAGTGGACCGTATCCCCCGGGCGCCATGCCTGCCGGTCTGCGGCAAGGTGACTCACAAGGCGGGTCTGGGCAGGCCGGTACTGGTCAAACCAGCCGGGCGAGACCGCTGCCACATTTTTTCCTGAACGGGCGTAGACAGAGACAGAGGACGCGGCCTGCTCGTTGGTTGCGTTGTAGAGAAAGATTCCGTCCCCGTCGGTTGCTCCGGAGGCAAACACATCCTTCCCGTTTGAAAGCAGAATCTCTGAGCCGGATACGGGGGTGCCTGTTTTCAGATGCGTCGTCTGCACGACGACCTGCCCGCGTGCGGCCCGGACAACCAGACCCAGGTCGCTCTTGACCAGCAGGGTTGACGACTGGAGTTTGTCGCTCGTGCACTGAACGACCCATGTCCCTGGGCCCGTTACTTCAACAGGGATCGAGAGCTGCGAGAGCCTGTGCTTTTTGTAGTCGGGGATTGTATACCAGAAATCCTTGTCAGGACTGATCAGGTCAACATCAAGTTTTTCCATTCCCTTGAATCCGGCCTTGCTCCGGAAATAGGCCTCACTGTCGAGGTGGTAGATCCGGACACGGACCTTGGGAATATTGCGAACCTTCAGTTCGACGCGGGAGGCTGTTCCTTCGGGGAAAACCCCCTGGGTGGAGAGTGCCAGCGATTCGTTTTCAAGCTCACGAATCTTCTGCTCGGCTTGCTGGCGGTATTTCCAGATCGTAAGCTTTTTGAGAAGCTCGATTGCTCCTTCATGATTGTCCAGCCTGTCAGCCAGCAGGGTGGCGGCGAGGATGCATGCTTCCTGCCCCTGCTCACTTGTTGGCCAGCGCCGCCAGACGTCCTGCCAGCAGTCAACTGCGGCCTTCCAGTCCTTTCTTTTTTCGAGGCTGTGGCCGAGGCGCAGGGCGGCCGTCGGGGTGCGCGCATCAAGGGGGTAGCGGGACATGAACCTGGTCCAGAGTTCGCCAGCCCTGGCGTACTCTTCGCCGCTCATGGCCCGGTCAGCCTCGCCGAATTCAACGTCAACCAGGAGACGCTGGGCCTGTTGCCAGAAGCTGCTTCCGGGAAAACGCGCCAGCAGGCTGCGCAGTGACTGCATGGCATCGGAATGCCTGTTGAGAGCAAACAGCATCTGTGCCGAGCGGAAAAATGCCTCTGGGGCATGCTCTCCATCCGGCCATTGCGTGATGCAGTTTTTGAGGGAGGCAAGACCTGCTTCGCGCTCTCCGGCGTGGATCTCGGCCAGGGCGGTACGGAAAAGCAGGCCCTCACTGCGCTTGTCCCTGGCAAACCTGGCGGCCACGTCCCGGACGACGAGACGACCCCGTGTCAGCTCACGGCGGTTGACGGAGGGAAACCCCAGGACATCAAGCAGCTCGGTCGCCGCGAGGAGGGGCACTTCACCCTGGTTGGTGCTGCGGGAGGCCACGGTCAGGTAGTGCTCGGCTGCATCACGTCTGCCAAGCCCGCGGAATATCCGGCCAAGCTGGTAGCGCAGTTCGGTCAGCATCTGTGGCTGCAGGGCCGGCGTTTTTTTCATGAGAGACTCAAGGTCCCCGCGTGCTTCCTCCAGGTTGCGGTACCCCGAAACCAGAATGAGGCATTTTGCACGCGAGAGACGGATCCGGTACTCAAGTTCCTGCGGGAGGGTGCCGGCGTCAAGGGCTGCGCTGTAGAGGGAGATCGCTTTTTGATAATCAGGTGCGAGGCTCTTGTCCGCGGGTTCGACCAGACGGTCGGCCATGCTGACGTAGATCATCGCCTGGGCCCGGATTCGCTCGGGGGCCGAGAGGCGTGCCAGTGAAGCACGGAGAATCTGGCCGGCCTCCTCAAAGCGCTTGAGGGACATCAGGCTGGAGGCCTTGCCGAAGAGAGCCTTGTTTTTTTCTGCGGACGCCGGATGACGGGTTATTACCGCGTCGTATGCCTTGAGGGCATCCCCGTGTCGCCCGAGTGCGCGCAGGGCATTGCCCTGGAGAACGAGGGCGGCGGGTGTGTTTTCCGTAGCGGCCAGGCTGGCTGCCCGGGAATAGTCCCGGTTGACAAGGGCGGCCCTTGCTTCATCAATGACGGCAGCCAGGATGCTGCCGCAGAGGATCAGGAGGGGCGGAAGTGTGAGGATAATTCGGAAAAAACGGGGAACGTGCGGCATGGGACTCTCCTTGGGCACGATATGACGGGGCCGGACTGGCGGCCTGGTATGCAGTCTACCACAAAGTGCACAAAAAGTTCGCAATTCCTCCATTAAAGTTTCACTGTTTTGCCCTGCGGGCGAAGCCCTTGCAGGAATCCCGGAATGTCGCACCGCTTGACGCAGCGCATGATCTGGCGTACCCTGAGAGCAGGGACGGATGGTTCCCGAAGGAGGTGTGTATGCAGGTTCAGGATGTTTCCAGCAGGATGCCGGCCCAGCCCCATGTGGCGGCTGCTCCGCCCCCACCCCCGCCTCCACCGCCCGAGCAGGCGCCGCCTCCGCCCCCGGCGCAGGAACAGGCGCAGCCGACAGACACCGGGCGTGCGGTTGATGTCAAGGCCTGAGCCCGCCTGTCACGGTGGTGCACGACTGTTTCAGGGAGTGCAGGGCACGATCTTCCCCTGCGGCCTGGCTTTTCTCCTCTTCATTTCCGCTGCTGTGCCCCTCTCGGGCAACGGGCTGACCCGGGATGTGTTTTTCTCCGCCTGGGATCCGTGGTTGCAGACTGGCTGCCGGGCCGATGCGGGGGAACGGGAGGATACAGGTTTCAGGGTTGCCTATGACAGATGGTTTCGGGTTGCGCGGGCGGTCCGGATCGAGGCCGGCCAGGAGAGGGATGTCTGGACATACAGGTACGCACAGCAGGGAACCCTGCTGACGGCCATGAGACATTCCGGCCAGATGCTGGTTGAATCTGCAGAATACGATCAGGATGAGCGCTTTGTCCGTCTGCACAGGCACCACGGGATGAGCGAGCCGCAGACAAGTGAGGAGTATGTCTACAGGCGCGATGGGCGCCTGATGGTCATCAAGTCGTTCAAGGGCAAGGATCTTGAGATGGTGACCGAGGTTCGCTATCATCCGTCGGGAACAGTCTTTATGCATGTCATAACAAATGGAGGAAATGCTGTCATCGGAAGGGTATTGTTTGATACCGACGAGGAGGGCCGGATTGTTCATGAGCGTCATTTTCTCTGGGGCTGGCTTGTCAGGACCGTCAGCCGCTGCTACTGTCCCCATGGGGTCCTTCTTTCCCGCGAGGAGCGGGTCGCGTCATTGAGCGAGCGTGTGCGCGATCCTTTTTTTGTTGAACAAAAGCCTTCCACACCATGAGGGCGCCTTTCCGGTCTTTTTGCGGAACAGGCTCCGGCCCGATACGGGAGGATGGGGGCATGGCAGGGGCTGTCTTGTCCCTTATGGCGGTCAGCGGAAGGCATCCGTCCTTTCTTTCGGGGCGAATCTCTCCCCGAAAGGGTCTTTCCGTCCCGCTTGACCACTTTCAGGTTCATGCCCAAATTTTACAGGCTGTCAGATGTTCCCCCTGCCCGTGGCAGGTTGTCTGATGGTGCATACCAGCAGGACGGATGGTCCAATGGATATCAAGCACTGTGATTTTGAGGAACCCCTTGTAGAGATCCAGCAGCGTATTGACGAACTTGGTTCGTTTTCAACCACAGAGGGTGTTGATTTCAGCGCAGAGATTGCAAAACTCAAGGGCAGAAGCGAAACGATGCTCGGGGAGATTTACTCCCGGCTGACGCCCTGGCAGATTGTTCAGGTTGCGAGGCATCCCCAGCGACCGTATTTCCTGGATTACATCAGGATGATGAGCGATGATTTTGAAGAACTGCATGGGGACAGGTTGTTTGGCGATGACAAGGCGATTGTGACCGGGTTTGCCACGATTGCCGGTGTGCGGATGGCTGTGATCGGCCAGCAAAAGGGCCGTGATGTCAAGGAAAACATCACCCGGAATTTCGGCATGCCCAGACCCGAGGGATACCGCAAGGCCCTGCGTATCATGGATCTGGCTGCCCGCTTCAACCTCCCCATTGTGACGTTTATTGATACCCCCGGAGCCTATCCGGGTCTTGATGCCGAAGAGCGGGGCCAGGGTGAGGCCATTGCCCGCAATCTGCGCGAGATGGCACTCTATGAAGTCCCCATCGTGGTTGTTGTGATCGGTGAGGGCGGGTCCGGTGGTGCCCTGGCGATTGGAGTCGGTGACCGTGTGTTGATGATGCAAAACTCGATTTACTCGGTCATCTCTCCCGAGGGCTGCGCCTCCATCCTCTGGCGGGATGCGACCAAGGCCGAAGATGCCGCCAACGCCCTGCGGATGACCGCCGGCGATCTGGTCGGGTTGGGTGTTGTCGACGAGATCGTTCCCGAACCGGTGGGCGGGGCCCATCGGGAGCCGATGCAGACAGCCATGACACTCAAGGAGGCGATTCTCCGTTCGCTGGCTGAACTTCAAAAACAACCAAAGCAGCGGCTTGTCGAGCGCAGGCTTGAGAAGATCCGTCGGATCGGCCCCGTCCTCGATCAGTGAGGACTGACAACCTTCCGTTCCCGGTGTTGCAAGAGGGATATCGTGCCGGTTTTCAGGAGGTTTGGAATGGTTCGCATGACAAGGCTGTGCATTGTATTTCTGCTCCTCCCCGTTGCGGGATTCTCGGCCGGGGAGTGGCCGGTGGACTGGCTTCGCCCCCACATCGGAACCAATGGCGGGGGCTATTCACAACATGAAGGGACCAGACTGGCCCGCCTCTCACCCTGGAAGATGACGCCCCGGGGAAATGAGGTCATCCGGATCATCAGGGGCCTTGTCCCTTCAGCGATGTATCCCGGGGATATCGTCTGGCTGGCCCGTCAACTCGGATCCCCTCTGGGGCAGGCCGATCGCCTCCAGCTCTGGACGCGTCTGCGTGCCATTTCCAGTGACGAGTCACTTGTCTCGAGCTACAGCAATGCCGTCTATGGTGATGGCGAGAATCCCTACAACATCATGCCGCAGGAACCGTACGGGTGGTATGATTTCAACAGGGACGGCAAGGCTGACCTCTTTCTGGCAACCCAGGGATACTTCGGCCCATCCTACGGATACGGGGTCATCACCCTGGATACGGTTCCTGCCAGGATTCTCATGAACATCTCAAGCGGATTGGCTTTCGTGCAACGCCAGGGCCAGCGGACCATCCTCCGCTTTGACGTGATGCAGATCGATCAGGCAGAGGCGCAGATCGAGTATTACCTGATCGTGGATCACCGGACAGGGAAGGTGACCAACGGGCCCTGTCTGGCCTACGCTCCCGAAAGTCTCCTTCCGCGGGCGTGGTCGGGCAACTCCCGACTGGTTCGTGCCGCCACCCACCAGATACGCAAGCAGCCGGTTGTGGACAATACGGCGATCAATCCTGACGAAGCCTGGCGCCTTCCGGGAACTTCGGTTCTCGCGGGGAATATCGTGGCAGAGATCAAGCCCGGAAGCATGGTGCGTGAACTGGCCCGGCTGCCGCAGCATCC
>JAKPMW010000044.1 GCA_029548715.1 Spirochaetota bacterium
ACGAAAAGCGCAAGGCCAAGGGCCTGACCGAAGACCAGGCGGCCGAGGCCGTGCGTGATCCCCTCTGGTACGGCGCATGGATGCTCGAGACCGGTGAGGTGGACGGATTTGTGGCCGGCGCGGTCAATTCGACGGCCAATGTCTTCCGGGCCGGGCTGCAGGTGATCGGGATGGCACCCGGGATCAAGACGGCTTCAAGCTGTTTTTTGATGGTTGTGCCGGATTGTGAGTATGGTGCCCAGGGCGCCTTCATCTATTCGGATTGCGGATTATTGCCCTTTCCGGATGCCGCCCAGCTGGCCGACATCGCGGTTGCTTCAAATACGATGGCCAAGGCGCTTTTGCAGACGACACCGTACCTGGCCCTGCTCTCGTTTTCAACCATGGGCTCGGCCGAGCATCCCAATCTGGACAAGGTCAAGGATGCCCGGCGGATCATCAAGGAGACACATCCCGAGATTCATGTGGACGGTGAGCTCCAGGCCGATGCGGCCCTGATCCCGGCCATCGGCTCATCAAAGGCGCCGGGGAGTCCTGTGGCGGGCAAGGCCAATGTCCTGATCTTCCCCGACCTGAATGCGGGAAATATTGCCTACAAGTTGACCGAGCGCCTTGCCAAGGCGACCGCCATCGGGCCGCTCCCCCAGGGATTTGCCAAACCATTTTCGGATCTCTCGCGTGGGTGCAACGCCGATGATATCGTGATCGCAGCGGCCATTGTCAGTGTGCAGGCTGCCGAGCGTGCTGCGGGCAGTGCGTCAACCGGCGGGCCCGAGGCTGTTCCCCCAAAAAAAGAAGAAGAAATTGTAGAGCTGGTTTCGGAGATCGTGGCCAAGCGTATCCGGGATATGCTCGAAAAGCAGGGTTAGGATGCCGGGCTTGTGGAGACGTGCCCATCGCTTGATCCTGCTGGCCTGTGCCCTGGCGGGTCTGCCTCTCCATTCAGGACCTCTCTCGCAGCGGCCGCAGCTTGTCCTCGATCCCGGGTTTCATACTGCGGCCATCACCCGGCTGGCGGTATCCCGGGACGCTGCACGGATCCTCTCAACATGCAACGACAAGACGGCCCGGCTTTTTGACCCCGAGGGGCGACTGGTCCAGGTCCTGCGGGTTCCCCGGGATGCCGGGCATGAGGGCAAGCTCAATGCCGCAGCCCTGACCGCTGACGGGGCCTGGGCTGCCGTCGGAGGCTGGACCGGGGTGGATGCCGAAAAGACAGCATCGGTCTATCTGTTTGAAACGGGTTCGGGTCGCTTGACCGGGAGGATCAGTGGTCTGCCCGGTGTGGTGACGGCGCTGGCCTTTCCACATGCCGGGAGCAATCCCGCCCATCTGGCTATTGCCCTTGGCTCGGGCGGTCTCAGGATCGTGGACTGCCAGAGAGGAGCGGAGATCTTTTCGGACAGCGGGTATGCTGAACGCTGTCTGGCAGCCGAATGGGACGCAGAGGGCCGGGCTCTTGTGACGGTTTCCTGGGATGGAATCCTGCGCCTGTACCAGGCCGAATCCGGCGGGTACGCAAAGCGGGTTGAACAGCGGTTGCAGGGTGGGCAGCGTCCCTGTACACTTTCGCTGGCCGGATCTGAAACCGGGGGTGGGCTGCTGATTGCCGTCGGATTTGTCGATCGGGTGGCTGTCGATCTCTATCGCTTCGCTGAGGGAGCCCTTGCGTCCCTTGCGGGTCCGGACTGTTCGGGATTGGGCAGTGATCCCTTTCAGGCCGTAGCCTTTATCAGGGATGCCAATGATTCGCTCTGGCTTGTTGCTGGCGGGATGTTTCGTTACGGGCGGGAGCACGTCCTTGTGGCCTGGCCCGATGGAGGCCGGGGGCAACGCAGGCTGCTGCGGACCGGTTCGCATTCGACCATCATGGACATCAGGCCCGTCCCGGGCGGGGGTGGTCTGGTTGCCTCGTACGAACCGCGCCTGTTGCGCTTTGACGGAGAGTGGCAGATCCGTTTTGCCCATGATCCGGTGATCAACGATTTTCGTGACATGCAGGGCGGCCTTTCCGTTTCGGATGACGGCATGGTTGTCGGCTATGCCGTCATCCGAAACGGAAGGGCCGCCCTGCATGTCACGAAAATCGTTGATCACCGGATCATGGGCAAAACGGATCTGC
>JAKPMW010000189.1 GCA_029548715.1 Spirochaetota bacterium
GGGGCAGCGGCCTTCTTGGGGGCAGCGGCCTTCTTGGGAGCAGCAGCCTTCTTGGGAGCAGCAGCCTTCTTGGGGGCAGCGGCCTTCTTGGGAGCAGCAGCCTTCTTGGGAGCAGCAGCTTTCGCTGGTGCGGGGGCTGCAGGTTTGCTGGCGGGCGCTTCGCTGGCGGCAGGTTTTGACGGCTTCTTCTTGAGGTTAAAAATGCCCATAAATCCGGTCTCCTTCTTGTTCTTGGTAGAATCAGACATGATAAAAATCCCCAACTGTGATTTTGAATAACAATCGTAACTATACAACAAACCTGACTCGCAGTGCAAAGAAAATCTTTATTCTGTTTCACGAACCAGCCGGCCTCTCCCGTCGATCGCGAGAGTCTGGCCGCTGTTCAGCCTGAAACCAAGAACAAGGGTGAGCGCAGCGGAATAATTGGCCAGTCCATCCTCGATGCGCTGGGCCTTCAGAAAATTCCCGTACAGGGCCTGAAAGAGTGCCACGACAAAAGCGCTTTTTTGTGCCAGCCGGATTGCGGGAGCCCGGAGATCCTGCCGGTATTCATCAGGCAGTAGCGAGATCAAATGTGCCCGCTCCCCCGGCGGGAGGGTTCGGAGCAGCATCCTGAACAGAAAAAACACACCGCTTTTCCTGATCGAGGGATGTTCCGAACTGAGGCAGGCCAGAAGCGCCAGGTAGTTGGCCTCGGATTCCATTGCCCTTCCCTGCAGGTGTGCCTTTTCGTGAGCGATAATAAAGGGTTTTTCATAATCGTAGAGATCCAGAGAGACATGGTTTTCTGGCAGGAGAGGGAGCGTGACCCCTGTCGAGGGGAGGGCGGAGAGCCATCCTCCCAGAAAATATTTTACACGGACAGCGGTCGCCAGTGGGCGGTCCCCGATCAGACGCATCGCGTTGTGTACACAGGTCTGCATCTCCTCTGCAAGAATCCGGTCCGGAGGGCAGGCTGTGCCAGCCAGGGCAATCAGGGCAGAGAGACAGTTTTGGGCGAGGGCTGTGCTGCGCTCGACGGTGACAAGACCCTTGTCAAAGCAGGAGGAGTGGACCAGGCGGGGGCGAAAATAGTTCAGTCCCCAGAGCAGGTAAAACGCACAGGCAGCCAGCGAGAGGGTCACGAATATGCCTTGGAGGGTCGCCCCGATGCTCTTTCGCTGGTTTTGCCTCCTGCCGCAAAGGCGGAGGACGAACCTTGCGGTCGCCCGCAGCACGAGCAGAAAAAGGACCAGCCCGATCGCTTCATGGACTGAAAATGGAATCCGGTCCGAAAGCCAGCCGGCTGTCTCGGCATACCAGGCAAAAAACCCCCGGGTGTAGATTTCCTCAAAGGCTGCGGGATACCGGAGCGCAAGCCAGACCAGTCCAAGCAGGGAGAGGTCAAGTGCGATGGCGAGCGCGAAGAGGCGCCTGCCTTTCGGAATCCGCATGCAGACTAATCCTTGCGGACGTGCAGCCGAAGTTCGATATCAGAAATGGGCCGGCGCACAATCTGCGCAATCTGGGCCGCATCCATTCCCTGATCGTGCATCTTGAAAATCATCTCATTCAGCTTGCGCTCGTCTGTGGCTGGCTTGGTGGCTGTGGTCTTTGTCCTGGGCTGCTCGGGAGAAGCCGGCTTGGTCGCCGCAGGTCCGCTGATTCCGAAAAAGGAATCAATCTTTCGTGCAAGGCCCGAGAGGTCGTCGATGCGCACATCTGCCTGGCCGGAGAGCTCGCGGATTGATGACTCCATTTTCCCCAGGCGATCCTGTGCTATGGTCAACTGCGCGGTGCGCTTTTCGACATCCGAGAGCATGCTGTTCATCTGTTCGAAATGCGTAAGCAGCTTGGAGACACGTACTTCGTTTTCGATCAGTTTGCGGGATTTCTCCTGCATGTTTTCAACCTGTTTCTCGAGTGTCCCCTTTTCCTTCTGAACCAGGTCATAATTGGCCTTGAGCATATCAAGCTGTGTTTCGAGTTTTTCGGCGAAGCTCTCGGCCTTCTTGAAACGGGCATGTGACTGGGCCAGTCTCGCGTCCTTGACAGAGAGTTCTTCGAGTGATTTTTGCATGGAGGACTGCCGCTGGGCGATCTCGGCAAGCTGGCTTTCGACCGGCTGGATGATGCTTGATGCCCGCGAGAGTTCGTGCATCCGGGCTTCGACAGCACCTGAGGTGCGCGCCAGCTCACCCATCCGTTTTTCAAGGTCTGCAAAATGCTTGCGGTCGTTGCTGATGGTGGTTGTCAGGCGCGCAATCTCGGCCTCTTCCTTGCGGATTCCTTCGATCTGTTTTCCAAGTTCCAGAAGGTCTTTTTTGTCAACCCTGAGCTGGCTGATCCGGGTGTTGAGTTCGGCGATATCCTCAGTGAGTTTTCCAGAGAGCTTGTCCGCCCGCTCGAAGATTCCGGTCTGCTTGGTAAATTCCTTTATGCGCACGTCCATTTCTTTGATATCGGACTTGAGGGTGCTGATGCTGTTTTGCGTTTCCTGCAGTGATTTTTCACGGACGGTCGCAAGCGTTTTTTCCAGCCGGGTGATCTCGTTGCGGATTTTTTCGGAGTCCTTTTCCATGGCTTTTTCGGTCTGCTGCCGTTTCTTTTCCAGAATGGCTTCAAACTGTTCAACGACACTTCCGGCGCGCTCAACCCGTTCTTCGACAGCCGCCAGCTGGGTCCGGCTTTTTTCGATGGTGGACATCATGGCCCGGAGCGAATCCTCATCCTTGCGCATGACAGCCAGATCATCCTTGAGATGGCCGAGGCGGTCCCGCTCTTCACGGACCTCGCTGATCCGCTGATCCAGCGCTTCCAGTTCACTGCCAAGGCGTGCCGAGAGGTGCTCGGCCTTTTCGAAGATGGCGGTTTTTTGGGTGAATTCCTCGATGGTGCGCTCAATGGACGCGGTCTTGCTGTCAATCTCTGTCTTGCTTGCGGCGAGAGAGTGTTCGAGCTGGAGGACCGAGTCGCCCATGGTGGCGATGCGGTTTTCGAGGGTGATCAGACTCTTTTTGTCACCGCTGATGCCTTCCAGCATGCGGCGTACCTCGTCACCCCGTGTCTCGATTTCCTGCAGGTCAACGCGGATCTCTTCGGTTTTCTTTATTCCAGCTTCGGCCTGCGTCAGGTCGGACTGCATCTTCTCGATCATTGCCCTGGTTTTTTCAAAGAGGGGCTGCTGCTTTTGCAGGCTGGCCTCGATGCGGTCAATCTCGCCAGTGATTGCGGCAGCATGATTTTCAATGGCCTGGAGTTCCTTTTTTCGCTCGGTGAGCCGGGTGAAAAGGCCCTCGACCGCTGACCGTTCGGTCTGTACTGCGGCAATGCGCTTTTCAAGTTCAGCGACCGATTTTTTTTCGGCCGAGCATTTTTCGACCTGGGCGTAGAGCGTGGCCAGCTCGCCCTGGAGCCGCTCCATCATGCGCTCTGCCCGGTCAAACAGCTTGCTCTCCTGGACAAACTGCTTGAGGCGCCCGTCAATGGATGCAGCATGATCGTCAAGGGCACTGATTGAGCCGCGCACCTCGTCGAGAGTCCGGGCAAATCCGGTCCGGGCCGAGTCAAGCATGGATTCAACGGCAGCACGGTCGCGTGCGATCATGCCGGTTGTCTCTTCAAGCGAGGCGCGGGCTTTTTGTGCTGCCTCGTCAAGCTGCCGTGAAAAACGTTCGAGATGGGCTTCCCGTGTCTGGTCAATCTCGGCAAGGACGCCCGTTGCCCGCTGCGTGAGTGCTGTGACGTGCTGATCAAGCCTGTCCTCGAGTGAGGACTCGGCCTTTTCGATACGGGCCTCAAACGAGGCGAGGCGCGAGAGCATGCGTGAGTCTGTATCCGCACAGGCCGATTCGAATTCCTCTCCCAGCCGCACGCGGGCGGATTCGAGAGTTTTTTCGAGACGGGGGAGTTCGCGTGCCTCGATATCACGTGTCCAGGCGGTCGCCTTGTCCTCGATCCTGGCATGAAAGCCTTTTTCGAGTGCAGGAAGACGTTTTTCGATGTCTGCAAGCGAGCTCCTGCTGTTTTCAACGGTCGAGAGGAGCTTGCGGATCGAGGATTCATCCCGGGCGATGGCAGTCTGGAGCCGGCGAACCTCCCGGGCGGTCTGCTCGGTATTTTTGACATCGGCCGTGATGGCTGCCAGTTCTTCCCGGCGACTGTCGATTTCTGTCACGAGCTTGCTGATGTTCTCCAGCGAACCGTCAGCGGTCTGAAGGGTCAGGCGGGCCTTTTTTGTCAAAAGGTCAAGTTCGATGGTGGCATCCTTGAACTCGCGCTGCTTGATCCTGGCCAGTTCCTCGTACTCGGCAATGATCCGGTCCGAGTACTTCTTGATCTTTGAGAGTTCCATCCTGCGGCGGTCAAAACGCCTGAAGACAAGGATCATGACAAATGAAATGGCAAGAACGAGCAGATTGCCAGTGGTGAACACGGTACCCCTCCCGGTATCAGACGCACAACCATTGTACGGGTCTGCAAATTCCGCTGTCAAACAAAAAGGCGGGCCAGTCCTAAAGATACAGAGGGACGCAGTCTAAAGTATAGACTGACGCTTATGGGGAACAGCCGTCATGCCCGAACGGGTCACGGTCCGGATCGTGCAATCCTGCAGCCGTACATCAAGGACGCAGCCATGTCTCGGGAGTCGAAAAAGCCTGGATGGTTACCTGCGAGTAGATGACAAATCCCGTCCGTGTCCCGTATGCGCTTCCGAAAGAAAAGCTGCTTGGCCGCAGGGGATTGTCCAGCCCAAGCTGCTGCAACCGGTTGCGCAGGGCCGGGGCATCACTTCCGGCCAGCGGAACAAGGCGGGAGAGGACCGCCCAGGCCCAGACCTGCCTGTCTTTTTCAGCCATATGTGCCTGCCCGGGAAGCATCTCAAGAATCTGTCTGAGTTCACGGACCAGGCTTGCCTGGCGGTATTCATGGACGACGCGCCGGTGATCGAGCAGGAGGCTGATGTGTTCTGCCGGGTTTGTGCTTTTGCGCAGGGACGAGCCGGTAAAAACGGCTGCATCCCTGTGGCGGAGTTCAGCAAGACAGTACCCGAGATTTTGCAGGATAACCTCGCCCAGTTGCCGGGTATCGTAGTACAGGCGGAGGATCACACCATCGGGGAGGTCGGAGGGTTGCTCCAGCCTGTCGAGGGCATCAAGCAGGAGATGGACAGCCCTTGTGCAGGCTGCTTCGTCAAAGTGTGTCCGGACCCGGGAAATGTGGACGGCCGCCTGCAGCCAGGAAACGGCCGCCGGGGAATGCAGGTTGTGGGTCAGCAGGTGGCGCACATGCCCGGAGAGACTGGCGGGCAGTGGTGTGGAAAAGATGTTTTTCTCTGCACCGGCAGGAAGGCTGGCAAATCCGGCGGCGACCTCGAGGATTCCGGCCAGGCTGCGCCGGACCAGGGCCAGTTCGTTGTTGACCCTGCTGGATGTGCCTGCCGCAAGCAGTGATTCGAGACCGGCTCGCAGGGTGCGGATTCCGTCCTCCGCAGTGTCACCCAGGGGGGAAAAGTCCCGGCTCCCGTCAAGGAAGCCGAGAAGGGCTGCCTGGTCGAGCGGGGAGTGGAGCAGCCCCTTGAGGCTGGCCAGGATACGCCCCGCGACCAGGGCCGGACTTGAATCAGGGTACCGTCTGGCGAGATCCAGTCCAGCCAGGTCGCTGACGAGGTTTCTGGAAAAAACCAGGACAGAGAGGAGCGTCTTTTTTCGGGTTTCGTTGTCCGCGCCGGCATCAAACAGGCTGACGGTTTCCTTTGCCTTCATGATGGCCATAAACCCGGGGAAGTGCTTCAGGATAATCCGTGAAACCAGTGTCTCAACGCCGGTATCGGCCGGCCTGCTCTGGAGTGCCTGCTTCAGGGCATTCCAGGAAGTATCTCTCCCCTCAAGGTTCTCCGTGATGCTTGCCAGGAGTCCCGAGAAAACAAGGTGTCCGAAAATGGCAGCATCCCCGGGATGGAGGCGGGTTGCGCTTTGGGCAGCAGCAAACCAGTCCTGGATGCCTGTGCGCTGCGCCGCCAGGTGCTCCGGTATCACTGAAGGCCGCATGAGCAGGGCCAGTATCTCCCGGGAGAATTTTGTCAGCAGGATCTCTCCCTTGCGGTTGAGATTGTGCAGTTGCCAGCTTCGGGACTGTCGCAGGGCCGCTGGCGCTGCGGCGAGCAGGGCGTCGAGTTCCCGCTCAAGTCCAGCGGACGAAAGCTGGTCAGCCAGGGTCTGCCAGGCCTGGGGGGCTGTGGTGGGGGTGACCGCACGGATTCTCGTCCTGAGGTCAAGGCTATGCCGGATCGCATCGACCCGTGATGCAAGGCGGGGATCTTTTTTCAATGCGCGGGCAGCCGCGTTGGTGCAGTCACTCTGGTTTGCTTCGCAGAGGGTCTCCGCGAGGTTGATGGAGTGCTGGGCCGATTCCGGTTCAAGCCGTTCGAGGGAACGCAGCGATTCAAGCAAAAGCGACGTCTCGTTCCGTGATCGGGCCAGCATGGAAAGGCATTTCCAGGCTGAGATGCTGCCGGGGCGTTCGGTCAAGAGGGCCCGGGAGATCAGTTTCAGACTCGTATAGAGCTGGGCGTTGATGGCTGCCAGACGCGTGGCCGGGGCCGGAGGAGTCGCAAGCCGGGCGGGATCAATTGTTCCGGAGAATGTTGACTGAAGCAGGGCCGGTGTCATCCCGGGGGCAGCGTTCAGGGCTGCGTGAAAGGCCGGCAGGGTCTGGAGCCAGGCCGACTGGAAAGTCATGTAGAGGGTGTCAAGGAGTCTTGTATCATACCCGCTCTCCCGGTAGGCCAGGCTGACCAGGAGAGTCTGCTGGATGATTTCGTTCATGTCGGTGGCGAGCCCCGAAAAACGCGGGTTGCTGTATACCAGAAGGGCTGCTCCAGCCGTTTTGCCCGCTTCCAGTGCAGTCTCGCGGCTGATCTGTCCCGAGGTCGTGTCGACCCACTCCCGGGGAACCCAGTACCAGAGACCTGCAGCAGGCCGGGCAGGATCAAGCGGCTGGATTCCGGGGATTGTTTCGTGACGAAATCCGGTTGAGTCCGGAAAGAGATCCTGCGGCATGGTTGTTAGCCGGTCAGGCAGCGGAGGAAAGGCAGTCCGTGAACCAGGCAGGGAAAGGATGATCTCTCCCAGACTTGTGCCAGGATCTGCGGCAGGCAGGGGAAAGACAAGGGAGATGAGAATGCAGATGGCAGGAATGCGCTTCATGGCCGGGATTTCCTCCGCAACAGGGTGTGCTCTCTCAAAGATACCCCCTCTCGGTAAATTATTCCCCCTTTGCTGCCGATACTGGAATACGAAAGATGTTGTATGGAGGGTGGCTATGGATATCAGCGGAGTTGCGGTTCAGCAGCAGGTTCAATTGACGGTCTTGCGCAAGACGCTTGACATGGTGGCCAGCCAGGCAAGGATGGTTATGGATCAGGGGGCTGCGGCCAGTCAGGCCATCGCGGCCCAGTCCGGGTCGCATCAGGTAGATATCAGGGTGTAAGCGGCAGGCAAGATCTGCCTGCAGACCGAATATGACGAGACCCCGCATCCTGTGCGGGGTCTCGTGTTGCTGTATCTGCCATCAGTAAAAATACACAGCCGCTCCCGGTTTTTTTGGGGGGCGGCGGTTGCAAACGGGTCACTCCGCGCTTGTGACCGTAATCGGGGTTGGCTTGACGCCCCAGATCTCATTCGCGTATTCGAGGATTGTCCGGTCGCTTGAGAATTTTCCCATCCGGGCCACATTCAGGATGGCCATGCGGTTCCAGGCCTGCTGGTCCCTGTAGGTCTGGTCGATCCGGTCCTGGGTGGCCAGGTAGTCCTCAAGGTCGGCGAGATTGAAATAGCGGTCTCCGTGGACCAGGAGGGCGTCCAGAATCGGGCGGAAGAGCCCTGGCTGGCCATTGCAGAAGAAGTCCGAATCAAGCAGGTCCAGGGCCTCACGGATTTCGGGGTTGTTTTCGTAGTGCCAGCGGGGGTTGTATCCCTCGGCCCTGAGGCGGTCCAGCTCTTCCACTGTTTTTCCAAAGAGGAAGAAGTTTTCAGCCCCGACTTCCTCCCGTATCTCGATGTTTGCCCCGTCCAGCGTTCCTATTGTCAGGGCTCCGTTCATGGCAAATTTCATGTTTCCGGTTCCGGATGCCTCCATGCCGGCAGTTGAGATCTGCTCGCTGACATCCGCGGCGGGGAAGATCTTTTCGGCAACCGAGACACGGTAGTTGGGGAAGAAGACAACCTTGATTTTTTCGCCGATCAGGCTGTCGTTGTTGACAACCTCGCTGATCGAGTTGATCAGCTTGATGATCAGCTTGGCCATGTGATAGCCGGGAGCCGATTTCCCGCCGCAGATGTAGACGCGGGGAGCGATATCGTGGCCCGGGTTCTTCTTGAGGCGGATGTACTGAACAATGATTCCGAGCGCAAAGAGGAGCTGGCGCTTGTATTCGTGGATCCGCTTGACCTGGATGTCGAAAATCGCATCCGGGCCGACCGGGATCGTCGTCTCCGCTGCAATCAGCTTGCAGAGGTGTTCCTTGTTTTTGCGCTTGATTTCCGCAAAGCGCTGCTGGAAGGTCGCGTCATCCGCAAAGGGCTCAAGCTTGCGCAACTCGTCAAGATTGGTGATCCAGCCGGTTCCGATGTGGTCACTGATCAGGCTGGCCAGACCGGGGTTGGCTTTCAAGAGCCAGCGGCGCTGGGTGATCCCGTTGGTCTTGTTGTTGAATTTGTGCGGGCAGTACTCGTAGAAGTCGCGCAGGACGTGGCTCTTGAGGAGTTCGGTGTGCAGGGCTGCCACGCCATTGACCGAGTGCGAACCCACGACAGCAAGGTGGGCCATCCGGACCTGTTTTTCGCCGCCTTCCTCGATCAGCGAGAGATTGGCCAGTTTATGCCTGTCGTTGAAGAAGCGGCTGGCCACATCCCGCATGAAGCGACGGTTGATCTCGTAGATGATCTGGATATGGCGGGGGAGGATTTTTTCGAAAATGGGGACCGGCCACTTTTCGAGTGCCTCGGGCAGGAGGGTATGGTTGGTGTAGGCGAACGATCCCTGGGTGATCTCCCAGGCCTTTTCGTAGGGGATATTTTCATCGTCGATCAGGATCCGCATCAGTTCGGCTATGCCGAGGGCCGGATGCGTGTCGTTGAGCTGGACCGCAACCTTGTCGGGGAAGCGCTCGAAATGATTGCCATGCTGTTTTTTGAAGCGGCGGACAATATCCTGGAGCGAGCACGAGACGAAGAAGTACTCCTGCTTGAAACGGAGTTCCTTGCCCGAGAGCAGGTTGTCGTTGGGGTAGAGGACCTTGGAGATGACCTCGGAGAGGTTCTTGTTTTCGACAGCGGCCACGTAATCACCATCGTTGAAGATCTCAAGATCGAATTCTTCAGAGCTCTTGGCACTCCAGAGACGCAGGGTGTTGACCGTGTTGTTGTTGTAGCCCGGCACAGGAGTATCATAGGGAACACCGAGCACCGTGTGATAATTGACCCAGACGGGATTGATGACGTTGTTTTTTGTGGGCCTGTTTTCGACCGTACCGCCGAATTTGACCTCAAAGCGGGATTCAGGCCGGGCGATCTCCCAGGGATTTCCGAACCGCAGCCATTCATCAGGGACCTCGATCTGGAATCCGTCGCGCAGGATCTGGCGGAAAATGCCGAACTCATAGCGGATTCCGTATCCGTAGCCGGGGAGCTCGAGGGTCGCCATCGAATCGAGAAAGCAGGCAGCAAGCCGGCCCAGGCCGCCGTTGCCGAGCCCGGCATCAACCTCGACGTTGCGCAGGTCCTCCATGTCGAGCGACATCCGGTGCAGGGCTGCCCTGGCCTTGTCCATCATCATCAGGTTGATGAGGTTGTTCCCCAAAAGCCGTCCGACAAGAAACTCGAGTGACAGGTAGTACACGCGCTTGGCGTCGGTATTGTAGTAGGTCTGCTGGGTTGCGATCCAGCGTTCGATGAGACGATCCATGATGATCCGGGACATGCTGTAAAAGTGATCCCAGTCGGTAGCCGTGTAGTGGTCCTTGGCCATGGTGTACTTCATGTGGTTTTTGAAGGAGAGGATGAGTGAATCAACATCCATCCCCTTGTGATAATCCTGCCAGAGTGAGGGACGGCTGCCTTCGTCCTGCCGCTCGCTGCCGTTGGAGGTGGTCATGAATGGTCCTTGCTGTCGAAAATAAGGCGTCCGGCCAACGGCCGGTTTTCAGAGGAAATCCCGGTAGAGCATGCTCTCCTGGATTCCGGTATTGTTCTGGTACTTGCCCGAGCTGTACTCGTCGTGTTTTTCGCTGATATCGTGGTAAAAGATCTGGCAGATCTCCACCCCGGCGTAGATCCGGGTCGGCTGGAGGACCATGATCTCGAGGGTCCAGTAGCCGGCGAATCCCACATCCCCGAATCCGGCGGTGATGTGGACAAACATCCCGAGCCGGCCGATGGACGAGCGGCCCTCGATCATGGGGACATATCCGTGGGTCTCGGTATATTCGGCCGTGCGTCCCAGATACAGCTTGCCGGGCTGGAGGACGAGTCCCTCGGGGGGGATGCGCAGCAATACCGGCTCGGGCTTGCGCTTCATGTCGAGTTCGTTGTCCCGGTAGTGCATGATCTCGTCGGAGAGGGTCAGGTTGTACGAATTCGGGTTGAGACGACCGGGATCCCAGGGGTCGATGGTGATGCGGCCACGGGCCCGCTCTTCCTTGATGCCGATTCCGGAAAGGATCATGGTCGCATTCTCCAAAGAGTATTAATGTTTTATGACTGAAAAAAAGATAATCAAGAAGATGAAGATAAAAAAATCTCACAATTTTCCCCTGGCGGGAGCGTTTGCAGCGGGGCTTCTCCTCGTTTCGGGGATAGCAACGACTTCGGTGCCTGATGCCGCCACGATCCGCTTTATCAAGCAGCACCTTGCCGAGCCGGGTCATACCTGGGCCAGTTATCAGGGGGTGGCCGAAGGCCTCGCGAGCGCCAATCGTGAGGTGCGGTTTTTTGCGGTCCAGGCCGGGCTGCAGCTTGAAGTTTTTCGTGCGGAGGCCCTTGCGGTAGCGCTGAGGGATGACGATCCCGGGATCCTCAACCTCGGTCTGGCGGCGCTTGAGCGGGAGTACAGAGGCCAGTACAGTCCCCGCCTTGTTCAGATTGTCCTTTCAGGCCGGGCGGCCTGCCTGCCTGCGCTTCGTCTCCTGCTGAAAAATGACCTGCCCCATGTTGCCCTCTCGTTTGAGAGTCTCTTTCGCCGTGGAGGGGGGCCTGTCCGCGAATGCCTTCTGGATGAGGTCCAGAGGGGCCGGATTGTGATGAGTGCACCAGCCCTGCTTTCTCTCTGTGATGTGATGGGAGTGAGGGAGAGGGTGACGGTCCTCTCACATCTGGCGTCCCGGGGGCAGGAGGGTTTGTTCGCGGAGGAATTCGCCCGCTGGAGCTCGGATGTACAACGGGCGTTTGCGGAAGCAGTCCGCTCCCAGCCGGGCCTGGCGGCAGAGCCGGCACTGGCCAGGCTGCTGGGGCGGTTCCGTGATCCGTCTTTCGAGCAGACATTGCGGGCTGCAATGATCACGGCAGGGAACAGCGGCTTCAGGCAAAGACTGGCAGAGGAACTGATGGGGGCGCGGGATATGGCAGCGGCCCGGGCCGCCGCTGATGCTGTGCTTTCTCTCGGAGAGAGAAAGGATCCGGCTTCGGAGTATGCACGGGCGGTGGTTCTGATTGACCGGTATGCCATGGGGGAGAGGATTCTCGAAACCTGGACCGGGCAGCGCCTCAGAAGTCTCTCCGAGCTGGCGGCGCATCTTCGGGAGGGGACATCCACAGGGGCAGTCCGGACCATCGGCAGGCTGCAGGATGGGGCCCGTGCCCTCCAGAGGATGGGACGCGAGCAGGATGCCCTGAGAGAGGAAGTCCGTCGCTATCTGCGCTCGCCGGACTCGGCACTCCTCAAGCGGAATCTGGCAGCGTTTCTGGCATCCATGCAGCTCGCCCTGTAGGGCATGCTATTCACACGGGGCGTACCCTGGAGTGACCTCGAAGCTTTGTCTCGCCACGGAGCCGTCAGGGTATCATGCGCTTACCCCATATGTTATGGCTGGCTTTCGGGGGGCGTCTCTCGTGAATCGATCTCTTTTTCGAGAAATTTGACAACATTTTTGAAAACGGCCCGGTTGGCCTCGTTGAGATCCATCAGGGTGCGGTGCGCGTCCAGGATGGTCTGGGCGGTTTCCCGTTCGTTGCGTGGTGTGTGTGGAATTGCGGAGAGGTTGCCGGAGAAGTGCTCGGGCTCGGTGATGACGGTAAAGACGCTGTCGAATCCCATGCTCTTGAGAACCCGGTTGATTTCTTCCTTTGGCGAGATCATGGAAGTCTTGCGCTGGAAGGTGTCCAGGGTATACCTGCCGATTTTTGCGAGGAGTCCCAGATTGGTGCTGTCGAGGCTGTCGGTTTCGGAGAGATCGATCAGGATGTTGGAAAAGTCACCCTCGGAAAAGATGCGGTTGATAAAGGCATCAAGATCTCCGCTTGTGCTGTAGGTCAGGCTGCCAACAAGCTTGATGATGTAGATGTTGTTGAGCCAGGCATACAAATACGAACCGCTCTGCATCGTGTCCTCATTCCCTTGTCAAGACAAGAATGGTGATATCGTCAGGAAGCGCCCTTCCTGTGTCATAATCTAATCGCCTGAGGATGGCCTCAGGGGAAATTTCTCCGCTTGAGCGGTTTGCCGCCCTGAGGAGGACCTGCTCCTTGTCCTTGAGCGACGGTGCGTTGATGATTTCGAGTATGCCGTCGGAAGCGATGGTCAGCGAGAAGACTTCAGGGAGTTCGAAAATGACATTGGTGTAGTCGGCAAATCCGAAGAGTCCCACCGGATGACTGTCCTTTTCGAGGAAGCGGGTTCCCGATGGGGTCGAGAGCACCGGGAAGGGAAACTGCCCGCCATTGGCCCAGGTCAAACGGTTGGTGCTTCGCTCGAGGACCCCGTAAAAAATCGTGAGGTGCTTGTCGATTTGTTGCCTCAGGATCTCCCCGTTCAGATGCAGGAGAAGCTGGGCCGGATTGGTGATGATGCGGCTGTTGCCGCTCCGGTATTTTTCAAGGGCCTGGTCAATCAGGCTCTTGAGAAAGACAGTCACGAAGGCCGAGGGCAGGCCGTGACCCGAGACGTCGGCCATGTAGAGTCCGATATGATCCGAATCGATTTCGAAATGGTCGAGAAAGTCTCCCGAAAGGTAGCGGGAGGGTTTGAGGATATGGTCAAGGCGGTAGTCGTCGCAGATACAGGGTGAATCAGGAAGAAGCTGGAACTGGATCCGTTGCCCGGCTTCGGCATCCTTGCCGAGATCGACAAGCAATTGCTGCATCTCGAGGTTTCGGCGGTTCAGCTCGGTGGTTCGTGCGCTGACCGTGGCTTCAAGTTCGCGTGAGAGGGTGCGGTACTGCAGCTCGCTTTCGCGCAGCCTCATCTCGACGGACTTCCTCCGGCGGATGCTGACGAGGAGCAGGA
>JAKPMW010000054.1 GCA_029548715.1 Spirochaetota bacterium
CTGCGGGCCTCGCATGGCCAGGCAGAGCGCTCGGCCGAAAACATGCGCAAACTCCTCCTGGCAATGGCCCAGGATATCCGGGTCATCTTTGTCAAGCTGGCCGACCGCCTGCACAACATGCGAACCCTGGCCTGGCAGGCACCCGAGCGGCGCCAGTACACCGCCCGCGAAACCCTCGACATCTATGCTCCGCTTGCCAACCGGCTCGGTATCAGCTGGATCAAGACCGAGCTGGAGGATCTCGCCCTCAAGCACCTTGATCCCGCTGCATACTACGCCCTGAAGAAGGATATCGACGACACACGGCGCGAGCGGGACGAGCGGATCAACCGGGTCATGCAGGAGATAGGTGACGAACTGGGCAGGCAGGGCCTGTCTGTAGAAATCAAGGGAAGGGCCAAGCACTTTTACAGTATCTACCGCAAGATGCAGACCAAAAACAAGGCATTCTCCGAAATCCATGACCTGATGGCGGTCCGGATCATCTGCGAACGCATCCCCGAATGCTACCAGATTCTCGGGATTGTCCACTCGATGTACCGCCCACTCTATGACCGCTTCAAGGACTATATCGCCCTGCCCAAGTCAAACATGTATTCATCGCTGCACACGACCATTGTGGGTCCGGACGGCAAACTCCTCGAGATCCAGATCCGCACCCGCGAGATGGACAGCATCGCCGAGGAAGGAGCAGCCAGCCATCTGCTCTACAAGGCCGGGCATCCCGACGAACGGCGTGATATGGCCGCTACACTCCCCTGGCTGGCCAAGCTCAAGAACTGGCAGAACTCACTGACCGATCCGCGCCAGTTCATGCAGGAACTGACCGGAGAATTGCTGCAGGACGAAATCTACGTCTTTACCCCCAAGGGGGATGTGCTCCGGCTTGTCACCGATGCAACACCGCTTGACTTTGCCTATTCCATCCATACCGATGTCGGACAGCACACCATCGGGGCCAGGGTCAACGGAAAAATGGTCCCGCTCAAGACTCCCCTGAAAAACTGTGACGTTGTCGAGATCCTGACATCCCGCACGGCCCACCCGACCTCGTCCTGGCTCAGGATTGCAAAGTCCTCCCGGGCACGCCACAAGATCCGCGTCTGGCTGAAAAACGCGCTTCTTGACACCGAACAGCTTGACCTTGAAGTCCGGGCCAAGGAGCCAGACCGGGGCGACGAACGCAGCCGGCGGCGTAAACCTGTCCCGGGAAGCGGCCCTGCCCCGGCACCACCTTCCGATGGTGTTCCCGGAATCGTGATCGATGGTGAGCGCAACCTGCTGTTCGAATTTGCCCGCTGCTGCAATCCCCAGCCCGGCGACCCTATTCTGGGCTACCTTTCACGGGGCCGGGGCATCATCATCCACAGACACGACTGCCCGAACATCCCCCACCTCCTGCGCGAACCGGGCCGGATCGTCTATCCTGCCTGGCGCGCCAGGGAGAGGGTTTTGCGCAAGTCCATCACCCTTGACGCTCCTGATGACCCATACGTTTTGCCGGATCTGGTTGCCCTTGTGGCCGCCAACAATGGAGGGATCCAGTCAGTCAGGAGAATTCCCGGAGAGCCCGGCCGGACCCGGATTGATCTTGAGGTCGAGTGTGCCAGCGAAGCCGCCTGGCTCCTGATCCATACCGCCCTGGAGGAGAGCAGCCGTTTTCACAAGCAGGGCGATAGTACTTGAAAAAACCCTCTGACAATTGGTATACTTGAGTCATATTCTATCGAAAATCGGAAGCTATGGCCGCTGGAATCAGCATACTGTTGATCACAACAGAAAATCAGGTCACAACCGGAATTGCACGTCTGCTGCGTTCCCTGCATGATGCGTCCCTGCGCCTTGCAAGCTGCCACCCCGATGAAATCGGCGATTACGATTTTTCGGCACTCTCGCTGATTCTCCTTGATAACGAAATGGCTGACGGAGCGTCTGCCTCCGTTCTTGCCGAGATTGCGGCCATGCCGGCACACCCCCCGATCCTGCTTCTCTCCGATCCGTCTATCGAGTCGATGCGGACAATGCTGGACGCGCTCGAGGCTGGTGCCGACGATTTTCTCCCCCGGCCGTCCGAAAACCTGCAGATGGATCCGGACATTCTCTCGGCCTGCATCTCTGAAAAGGTCTTTTCGTTTACCCGTCTGCCGGCCCTGCCTGACAGATCGACGCTGTCCAAGCTTGAGGGCAAGCGGATCAAGACCCTGCCGGGAACGATCAGCATCGTTGCCCTTGGTCTCGGGACTGGTGGAACAAAGGCCATCATGAATATCGTTCCGCAACTGCCCAAGCGCCCGCGCATCGCCTGCCTTGCGGTCCTGCAGGCACCACCGCCATTCCTTCCGCCTCTCTCGGCCGTGCTGGCCGAACGCTGCCCTGTCGAGGTGCATCTGGCACGGCACCATCTCGATATCACCCCTGGCCGGCTGATCCTCGCTTCGAGCGCAATGCAGATGGGCGTCATCAAGTGTGATGACAGATACCTGATCGAGCACACGTTTTCCGATATCGTGTCAGGCCAGCTCCCCTCCATCGACTACCTCTTCCGGACCATTGCCGATGCCTACGGCAAGGAAGCACTCTGTGTCCTGATGACAGGAAGCGGAAGCGACGGGGTCTCCGGCCTCCGTCTCTTGAAAAGCCGGGGGGCCCTGGTCCTGGGACAGCACCCCGAAACCAATGCGGCCCCCGAGCGGGTTTTACAGGCGGTCGAACTGGGCATGCTCGCCGAGCTGATCCCCCTGCCCCGCCTTGCCAAACGGATCAGGGAAATCGTCAACATCTCTGAAGCGAAAAAGAAGGTGGCAAAGCCTGCGAAGTAAGGCCGGATACATCCAGCCTGGCATCTATCCAACCGACCGAGGTGATCCTGCATGAACTTTCTTCTGGTCGACACAAAGACAAGCCTGCGGGAGATCCTGATCCGCAAGCTCTTTGCCAACGGCATCAATCTCTACTATGCGGACAGCCTTGAGGCCGCGCATAAAATCATCTCCTCGACAAAAATCAACATCCTCCTCATCGATATTGACGTCTATCCGACCAAGGCCTTCGCCTTTCTCAAGATGCTGGGCCTGCTCCCAAGCAAGCCGGTCCGGATTGTCGCCTCAAGCCTGACGGACAAGCGCACTATCCTGCCCTTTGTCAGCATCGGGATTGCCGGCTGGATGGTCAAACCCTTTACCGAAGAAAAGAGTCTCCCAAAACTGATGGAGACCATCCGCTCGATCACCCCCGCCGACGAGCAGCGAACCTATTTTCGGGTCACCCCGGGAAAGAATGACGATCGCAAGGTTTTTTTCAGGCTTCCCTCCAGCGCCAAGCTCTACAGCGCAACCCTGCTCAACGTCAGCGCCGGCGGACTGGCCCTCAACACCGCCGAGGAAATCCCCGCACCCGAGCTGGACCTGGGTGTCTTCATCCCAAAGATCCAGATCAAGCTGGCCTCCCAGGACATGGACCTCTCCGGTGACGTGGTCTATAAAAGTGGGACAGTCTTCGCTCTTCGCCTGCGCGACTGTCACGAGCGAGACATGTACATCCTCTCAAAATACATCTTCGATCACATCTCACAAACCGTGCACAGCCCGGACCCGGCATAACCCCACACAAGCAAACCTGCCGCTCCGGCCATCAGCCACGCAAGCCCCCCAATCCTGCCCGGAAAACAAAAATCCGGGCCGCTCTCGTTGCAACGAAAGCGGCCCGGATGTGGAATCAGGGTGAATGACTCAGGCCTTGCTGCCCGACTCCCGCACCTTTTTGTCCGTCAGTTTTTCCATGTAGAGGTACACGGGAGAAGCGATAAAGATTGAAGAATAGGTCCCGAAAACAATACCCACGATCAGGGAGAAGGCAAAGTCGCGCAGCACATCTCCCGCAAAGAGGTAAATCGACACCGCAGCGAAGAGGGTCGTACCCGATGTGATGATCGTGCGCGAGAGGGTTTCGTTGATGCTCCGATTGACGATTCCCGGCAGGTCCTCCTTGCGCGAGAACTTGAGGCTCTCGCGGATCCGGTCAAAGACCACGATTGTGTCGTTGATCGAGTATCCGAAAATAGTCAGGACTGCCGCGATGACCGGAACGTTGAGCTCGTTCCCGGTGATCGAGATGACGCCCAGCATGATGATCATGTCGTGAAGCAGGGCAACAATGGCCCCGACACCAAACCGGAAGTCAAACCGGATCGCAATGTAAAAGAGCATGATCAGGACACAGACGAGCGAAAGCCAGATCGCGGATTCTTTCAGCTCTTTTCCGATGTTTGACGAAACCGAGTTAAACGAGCCCCACTCGATCGTCGATGAGAACTCGACAGCCCTGCTGATGTCATACTGGGGCTGGGCCAGGAAGAGCTTGGTCAGGCCATTCCGGATCTCGGTTTCGTTGACCGCAGTCTCAAAAGCCTTCGATACATCAAACACCTTGATCCTGTTGGTCTTGCCCTGCTCCCGGACCGTCATGGGAAGACCCTTGACCTCCCCATCCATCCCGAAGGGCTTCAAAAGCGCGTTCAGGGCTGCACCATCATCCCCGGCATCACGGGAGGCAATGCTGACCGAAACAACGGTCCGCTGCTTGAAGCGGTTTGCCAGTTCGTAGGTCAGCGCCCGCTCGATCTCATCCTTGTCGACACCGG
>JAKPMW010000064.1 GCA_029548715.1 Spirochaetota bacterium
TTTTTTGTGCTTCATCAGGGCGTTGGCCGAGTCCATCGTCGGCGTTGTCAATCCAACCACGCAATTGGCCGGCCCGCCCGCTTCGCGGATGGCCTTGTTCATCAGGCTGATCGCAAAGTTCGACACATTTTTGGCACCAGGATGGGGATGGAAGACCACCGTATTCCCGCCCGAGAGCATGCTGATGCTGTTATTGATGACGGTGGCAGCCGGATTGGTACTGGGGATGATCGAACCGATGACCCCGTAGGGTGCCCGTTCGATCAGGGTCAGCCCGTGTTCGTCGGTAAAGGCCGCGGCCTCGACATCCTCCACCCCGGGAGTCTTGAGGGCAGCCAGCTGGTTTTTGGTGGTCTTGGCACAAACGTTGCCAAAACCGGTTTCGTTGACAGCCATTTCGGCCAGCCGGGCACTGTACTCGACCGAGAGATCACGGATCTTGCGGATCATCGCCTTGCGCAGCGAGACCGGTGTCTCACGGTATTCGCGAAAGGCCTTGTCTGCCGCCTGAATGGCCGATTCGAGGTCAGGAAAGATCCCCTCCCCATCTCCGGCGCTGACACTGGCCGCAGGTGACGCTTTGGCGGCAGGAGCCGGTGCTGCAGTTCCCACGCCCAGGCCGCGCACCACCTCGGCGACCATGTTTCGGATATCATTTTCTGAGATATTCATGCGCGCTCCTTGCAGGCTTACACGAAGAAGAATTCACGGATGGACGGATCAGGGTTGGGAATGATGACAGACGAACAGAGCAGTCCCTTTTTCTGGATCGAATCCAGGGCAGCCGCCATCCCGGCCTCGATCTCGCTGATCTCACCCACCATCTTGACATACGACTTGCCGCCAAGCCCGACAGCGAGGCGAATTTCGGGAATCGATACATTGGCCCGCTTGCAGGCGATATCGCCCGCCTCGATACTGGCGGTAACTGACAGGGCTTCGAGGACAGCGATGGCATCCCATTCGGAAGACTCCGCCGCCCCAACAATGGCCGGAATGATTTTGGGATGAAGCTGGGGCAAAAAGAGCTCGTCCACTATCTTCGCCTCACCCGCCTTTTTGCCGGCCGTCATCGCCGCATCCACATCAGCGACTTCACCCGCAACGATGATGATGTATTTCCCCGGGCAGACCGGCTTGGCATCGATGATCCTGATGCGCGCCGCCTTGGCCATGGCATCAAGGGACTTGATGCCAGTGGCTATGCTGTTGAACTCAAGAACTCCAAGTACGGTCAGGTCCATAAACTCCGTTCCTGTCTTCGTGGTCCGGGCACACAGGGTGTCCGGACCGGATTGGCGCTTCAGGCGTTACCCCGCCTGGATGATGACGCGCTCTGTGTCCGCAACAATCACTTCTCCGTCAATACTGGCGTGGACCCTGGCACCCATTGCTCCTGTCGGAACATCGCCTACCATGTCACCCCGCTTGACCCTGTCACCTGCCCTGACCCTGGCCTCGGCCGGGGCCCCGATATGCTGCCTGAGCAGGATCTCGACCCGCCGGGATGAGCAGTCCTCGACAACCCGTGAGGGGTGGACGTCGTACTTCGAAAGCTGAAGCCTGTTGAGCACCCGGGACGTCGGCACCTTGCGGTATTCCCACATGTCACGGGACACGGCCGGCTGACCCGAAAAATCGGCCTTATAGCCTGCCGCACGCAGTTTTTGCTTGATCAGGCGGTTCATCAGGCGGGGTGAGAGCATCATCGGACAGGCCACCACCTCGCAGACCCCGCACTCGCTGCACAACAACGCACCCTTGATGACTTCCTCGGGAATATCAAGCCCGAGATTGATCTGGCGCATGATCTTGTGCGGCTCGAGGTTGTGCCCCAAAAGATAGCGCGGACACAACTCGGTACACATTGTACACTGACAACAGGCCGTCTTGCTCTGCTTGATCACCCAGTGGGCGGGCTGGGTATTGAGGGCCACAAGGGGATGGTCGGGCGGGAGGACAATGATGCCCGATGTCAGCTTGGTGACCGGCAGATCGGGATCGCGCACGATGCTTCCCATCATGGGCCCGCCAACCAGGATCACGTACTCATCGAGGGCAGTCCCCCCGCAGGCGTTGATCACATCCCTGAAGCTGACCCCGATCCGCGCCCGGACAATCGATGGGCTCGCTACCTCACCCCCACAGGTCAGATAGCGCGCAGTGACCGGAAGCGAGGCAAAGACGGCTTCGTGGACATTGCGCATCGTCTCGACGTTCTGGACGATGCAGCCCACCTGGATGGGTATGCCGGCGGGCGGTACGGAGACGCCGGTGATTTCCTTGACCAGGGAGTGTTCGTCCCCGGCGGGATAGTAGTTTTCGAGTTCAAACACCTCAAGCCGCTCGTAGGCCCTGACTGCGGCCGCAAGCCGGGAGACAACGTGCCCGTACCTGCCCTTGACGGCAATCACTCCACGTTTGGCCCCGCTCATCCGCACGACAAGATCAAGAGCCCTGAGGATCCTGTCCGTATCGTGGACAAGAAGGTACTTGTCACTTTCAAGGAGGGGCTCGCACTCGGCACCGTTGATGATGACCGTGGTGCAGTCCGCCGCCTCCTTGACATGGGTGGGGAATCCGGCACCGCCGGCACCGACCACGCCCATGGCCTTGAGGCGGTCAAGAACCTCAGCCCTGTTTTGAATAGGCAATGCTTCCATGCTCATCGATCAGATCCACGATTCCAACAATCACCGCGTCAATCGGCTTCTTGCTGGTTATTTCAGTCTGGAGTGCCGAACTCCCCTGGGAGATCAGTACCATCTCGCCCGGACCGGCACCAATATCGTCCAGTGCAACCAGATAGTCATCCTTCGTTTTGCCCGAATGATCACATCCCTGAACCAGGAGATACTTGGCAGGCGGAAGGGTATCGCACCTGGTATCACTGACTACGGTTCCGGCAACAATCCCGAAAATCATGCTTCCCCCGCTTTCACGGTGCAAACACAAGCCATCACTGGCCGTCCTTGCGGTACACGTACTCTCCACGAATTTCGATATTGTCGACAATTGCCACAATGGTCGCATCCGTGGGCTTACCGTCTGTGACCGCGGTCAGGCGGGCACTGGAACCGGCAACGTAAAAGACGACTTCGCCCGGACCGGCACCAACTCCGTCAATGGCCACGACGTAATCATTTTTTCCCTGCATCGTGGCAGGGTTGATCTTGTCGAGAAGAAGAAATTTTATCCCGCCCAAACGCGCTTCCTTGTGGGCGGAAACAACCGTTCCGACAACCTTGGCAAGAACCATGTCTGCTTCCCCAGTCCTGAGTGATAATTCCCAGACAGCATCCCGGGCCGCTGTCCCGCGCCCCGGAGAGTGTCACCGGCCGGATCGCGCCAGGCACGATCCGGTATCAGGCTGCCCTGTTATTTGCGGCCGAGGGGAAGGACTGCGTCCACATTGGCATGAGGGCGCGGAATGATATGGGTCGAGACAATCTCGCCGACCCGTTCGGCCGAGCGGCTGCCGGCATCAAGGGCAGCACGGACGGCAGCAACATCACCGCGCACGATGGCTGTCACATACCCGCCACCAATCTGCTGATACCCGACCAGTTCGACCTTTGCCGCCTTGACCATCGCGTCAGCAGCCTCGACCATGGCGGCAAAGCCGCGGGTCTCTATCATTCCCAAAGCATCCGTTGTTGCATTTTCAGCCATAGTGTATCCTTTCGATAAATCTGTAATGTTTTTTACATTGCCCGGCCGTCAATCGCGGCAAGACAACGTTCGACTGCGTTTTTGCTTTCCAAGACCTCGGCTTCCTCGCCAGCAATGTAGACACGGCCGTACTTCCCGATCCCGTCGACATTGATGATCTTGATGCGCGCCACTTTTTCGGCCTCGTTGGCCGCGTAGTAGGCATAGGCGGCAGGCTGGATGTCGAGGATATAGACCGTATCCCCCTCGACGACCATGTTCCCGCCACGGACCTTGTTGATCAACTGGGCATGGGGACCGGCCACATTCTTGATCAGCTGGCTGGTCAGGATGCGCGGAGCGAGCCGCATCGACTCATCAAGACCGGCTGCATCAAGCATGGCCCGCCCGGCTTCGCGTACGTCAGCCTGACTGTCGGCATGCACCTCAAGCACACCAAAATCACGCTCAACAACCTGCAGCCCGGGCATGACGGCCGTCGTCTTGAGGGCAATGTCAGTCAGCCGGTTGATCTCGATACCGGGCGAAATCTCGACGATGCAGCTGGCCTGCCCGGCTTCGGGATAAAACCCGCTTTCGGAGTTTGAACCGAACGAAGCCATCTGGCGCTGCAGCGAGTCGAGGACGATAAAGGTGCGGAGTTCGACCATTACTTGGAACCTTTCCCGCCCCTCCCCAGGGGAAGGACCGCATCAACATTGGCATGAGGCCGGGGAATGATGTGCGTTGATACAATTTCGCCTACCCGCTCGGCTGCCCGGCTGCCGGCATCCAGGGCTGCCCGGACGGCAGCGACATCACCGCGCACGATGGCCGTGACATAGCCTCCACCGATCTGCTGGTACCCGACCAGCTCGACCCTGGCGGCCTTGACCATGGCATCTGCCGCCTCGACAACAGCGGCAAACCCGCGAGTTTCGATCATACCCAAAGCGTCTGTTTCAGACATACTGCCTCCTGCACTCTCGCATTAATAGCCGGACATCACCGGCTCACCCCCGGTCCTGTCTGGCACATGGCGGGTGGCAATCCCGCAAACAGTACCATACCCGGACCGTGACCGCAAGATTTTTTGTTTTTTTTCTTCCACGCCCGTCAAGGCCCGTATAATATGTGAGCAGCACACACCACGGGGAATAGGGAAATTCCCCTATTTTGAAGGAGCACCCTGCATGAAGAGTGAACGTCTCGCCGAGTATATCGATCATACCCTGCTCAAACCCACCGCAACACCCGAGCAGATCATCAAACTCTGCGCCGAAGCCAAGGAATATCATTTCAAGACCGTCTGCGTCAACCCGGACTGGGTGACCCTGGCCGCACGCGAACTCAAGAAGTCCGGCGTCGGAATCACGACAGTGGTCGGCTTCCCCCTGGGCGTCAATACTCCCGAAACCAAGGCCTTCGAGGCCCGGGAGGCCCTCGAAAACGGTGCCACCGAAATCGACATGGTCATCAACCTCGGTCGCCTCAGGAGCGGAGACATCAAGTCAGTCCGCGAGGATATCCAGACCGTCAAGAAGGCCTGCGGCCAGCGCATCCTCAAGGTCATCCTCGAGACCTGCCTCCTCTCGGACCAGGAAATCGTCGCAGCCTGCCAGCTCGTCATGGAAGCCGGTGCGGATTTTGTCAAGACCTCAACCGGATTTTCATCGGGCGGAGCGACCAGCCACGCTGTCGGCCTGATGCGCAAGACCGTCGGGCACAACTTCGGGGTCAAGGCCTCGGGTGACGTCCGCTCGCGCGAGGATGCCGAGGCCATCATCAAGGCCGGCGCCAACCGGATCGGGACCTCGTCAGGGGTGGCCATTGTCACCGGAGACGAAGTGATCAAGGGCGATTACTGACTTTTTTCAGGGAACAGTCTCCGGCCGGTCAGGCCGCGCCTGTAACCGGGGTGTGTCCGCCTGCGGATGCCCCCGGTTTCCTTTTCGTCCCCTGGGCGGACTTGAGGCTGTTCACAGTACCGTATTATTTGTAATTAATGATTCTTGCGAAACTCTCAGCCTTGAGACTGGCCCCCCCGACGAGGGCACCATCGATGTTGGGCTTTTTCATCAGTTCATCGACATTTTTCTCGTTGACCGAGCCGCCGTAGAGGATGCGGACCGAATCCGCCACCTGCTCGCCGTAGAGACCACCCAGCACCCGTCTGATATGGGCATGCATGTCATCCGCCTGCTCAGGAGTGGCCGTTTCGCCGGTCCCGATGGCCCAGACCGGCTCGTAGGCTATCACGGATACCAGGGCATCGGATGTCCCGACACCGGCACAGGCCGCAGAGACCTGCCGTGCAACAACCTCTTCGGCCTGACCAGCCTTCCGCTCGGCCAGTGTCTCACCGACACAGAGCAGGGGAACCATCCGCCCGCTCAAGACAGCCCGCATCTTGCGGGCAACCAGGCTGTCGGACTCCCCGAATATGGCCCGGCGCTCGCTGTGCCCGATGATCACATGGGTACACCCGGCCGAACGCAGCATCTCAAGCGAAACCTCACCGGTATAGGCACCCGAGGCTTCATGATGCAGGGTCTGGGCTCCGAGCATGATCCCGCTCTGTCCGAGAATCCTGTGCACAGGAGAAAGACAGACCGCCGGGGGACAGAGGAGCACTTCCCGTCCGGTATCTCCGCGAAACCCGGCGAGGATCGCGCGCGCCAGGTCCTGTGCCTGGGGGATCGTCATGTTCATTTTCCAGTTTCCGGCCAGCAGGGGTTTGCGCACGGGGTCCTCCAGAGCATCTCGGATTACACAGTCAAGGTACTGCAGACCCGGGCCGATGGCAATCCACCCCAAACATGGTTCCGGTTTTCCCGTTGACCGTGCGGCACCCCGGGGATACGATCCTCCTTGGGCGGATCATGGGGGCCGGCTGTCAGCCCGAGACAAGCCGGGCGGATATGTAGTATTTTATACAGGCTTCACCAACCCACCCCGGGAGGTTTTCCCTTGGCCAAACAGGATATCCTCGGTCGCTGGTCCATCAACGATTCGGCCAATCTGTACGGAATCAAGGACTGGGGAGCCGGATACTTCGACCTCTCCCCGGCAGGAGAGGTCGTGGTCCGGGCTGCACCAGGCGACAAGGGGTCCGAGGTCAGCCTGATGGAAATCATCTCCGGAATAAACGAACGCGGAATGGGAATGCCCGTCCTGCTGCGGATAGAAAACCTCCTGGACAGCCAGATCAGCCGGCTGAACGAGAGTTTCCGCAAAGCCATGCGCAACCTTGGATACCGCGGACGCTATCAGGGCGTCTTTCCCATCAAGGTCAACCAGCAGGCACAGGTGATCGAGGAGATCTCGCGTTTTGGCGGCCGGTTCAACCACGGACTCGAAGCCGGAAGCAAGGCCGAGCTGGTAATCGCCCTTTCGATGCTCCATTCGCGCGACTGCCTCCTGATCTGCAACGGATACAAGGACGAAGAATTCATCCGTCTCGGCCTGCATGCCGTCAAACTCGGGTACAAATGTTTTTTTGTCATCGAGACCCCTGCCGAACTGGACATCATCCTCAAGGAGAGCACCGCCCTCGACGTCCGGCCCCTGATCGGCATCCGGCTCAAGCTCTCGACCAGGGCCGCCGGCCACTGGCAGGATTCGGGCGGGGACAACTCGATCTTCGGGCTTTCGACAAACCAGATGGTTGATGTCCTCGACCGGATCAAGGCTGCCGGACTGATCGACTGTCTGCAACTCCTGCACTACCACCTCGGAAGCCAGATTCCCAACATCCGTGACATCCGTGCCGCCATCCGCGAGACCGCCCGCTACTACGCCGAGATGGTCAAGGAAGGCGCCCCGATGGGCTACATCGACCTGGGCGGCGGGCTGGCCGTGGACTACGACGGAAGCCAGACAAATTTTGTCCACTCGAAAAACTACACCCTTGACGAATACTGTGCAGACGTCGTCGAAGTGGTGATGGAAATTCTGGACAGCGGGGAAATCCCCCACCCCGTCATCATCACCGAAAGCGGGCGGGCCATCGTCGCCTACTCTTCAATCCTGCTCTTTAACGTCCTCGACACCAACACCTGGCAGGCCGGCTCGATTCCAGAGACTCTCCCCGGGGAAAGTCCCGAGCTCCTCGAAAATCTCTGGCTGGTCCGGCAGAGCATGACCCTCAAAAACATCCAGGAGTGCTACAACGATGCCGTCTACTACCGCGAGGAAATCCGCGAGCAGTTCAAGCACGGCAATATCACCCTGCGCCAGCGAGCCCTCTCGGACAGCATCTTTATCGACATCATCCACAGGATCGCGGCCTCGCTTGACAAGGTCAAGCGGGTTCCCCCGGAACTGGTGGGACTCCAGGAAGTCCTCTACGACGTCTATTACGGAAACTTTTCTGTCTTCCAGAGCCTGCCGGACGCCTGGGCCATCGACCAGATCTTTCCCCTGATGCCGATCCACCGCCTGCAGGAGGAACCTGTCCGCCGGGCCATCATCGCGGACATTACCTGTGACAGTGACGGAAAGATCGACAAATTTGCCGATCTCCACGATGTGCGCAAGACCATCCCCGTCCATACCCTGCGGGAAAACGAAGAGTATTACATCGGAGTTTTTCTTGTCGGGGCCTATCAGGAGACACTGGGCGATCTGCACAACCTGATGGGGGATACCAATGTCGTCAGTGTGCGCATCAACGATAACGGGAGTTTCGATTTTGTCCGTGAGATCGAGGGGGACTCGATCTGGGACATCCTGACCTATGTCGAATACGAGCCCAAAAACCTCGTGGCCCGCTTCAGGGACAAGGCCGAGCAGGCGGTCAAGGACGGATATATCTCCGTTGCCGAGCGGCGGATCGTCCTTGACGAATTTGAAGCCAGTATCCGGGGCTATACCTATTACGAAAAATGAGGCAGGTGGTACACCTGCCCCGTACACTCTCAGGAAGGATCATACGTGATGGCCAAAAAAGTTCTGATCATCGGCGCCGGAGGCGTCGGCCATGTTGTCGCCCACAAATGCGCCCAGGCAAGCGAAACCTTTGGGGACATCGTCCTCGCCAGCAGGACCGAATCCAGGTGCAGGCTGATCGCCGATGACGTGTCACGCCGGCTGGGACGCAGCATCAAGACAGCCACGGTCAATGCTGATGACGAGGCGTCCCTCATTTCGCTGATCGAACGCGAACAGCCGGACCTCCTGATCCATGTCGCCCTGCCGTATCAGGATCTCGTGATCATGAATGCCTGCATCAAGACACGAACACACTACCTTGATACCGCCAATTTCGAACCTCGTGATACTGCAAAATTCGAATACGTTCCACAATGGAAACTGGCAGGTGAATTTGAAAAGGCCGGAGTCATGGCCCTCCTGGGGAGCGGATTTGACCCGGGTGTAACCAATGTCTACACCGCCTGGGCCGCCAAGCATTGCCTCGATACCATCGAATACCTTGATATCGTGGACGTCAACGGTGGCAACCACGGCCAGCCCTTTGCCACCAACTTCAATCCCGAAATCAATATCCGCGAAGTGACCGCACCCTGCCGGCACTGGGAAGACGGCGCCTTTGTCGAAACGCCTGCCCTTTCGATGCACATGCCGTTTGAGTGCCCCGAGGATGTGGGCACCTACGAGATCTACCGCCTCTACCATGAAGAGATGGAAAGCCTGGTCAGGAATTTCCCCGGAATCAGGCGGGCCCAGTTCTGGATGAGTTTTTCCCAAAACTATCTCAAGCATCTTGAAGTACTGCAAAACGTGGGCATGACCCGAATCGATCCGGTCAGCTACAACGGGATGGAGATTGTGCCCCTCCAGTTTCTCAAGGCTGTCCTGCCCGAGCCATCCAGTCTCGGCCCCCTCACAAGAGGGCAGACCTGCATCGGGATCATCGCCCGGGGCAAAAGGAATGGTGTTGACAAGAGCATCTACATCTACAATATCTGCAGTCATGAGGATGCCTTCAGTGAAGTCGGAAGCCAGGCCATCAGCTACACCACAGGGGTTCCGGCCATGCTTGGGGCCAAGATGATGCTGGACGGCAAATGGATGAAGCCGGGCGTTTTCAACATGGAAAATTTTGACCCGGACCCCTTCATGGACGAGATTGGCCGCTTTGGTCTGCCCTGGAAACTGCAGGATCCGGCCCGGGTGCGGGACTCTTTCTGATGCAGCGCATCAGCGACTCAATCCGCAGGCAACTGGGACTGGCCGGGGATCGTCCCTATTTTGAGGGCTTTGACCCCGAGGACTTCCCCGTGCCGGCCTTTGTGGTGGACAGGGCTGCACTCCAGTACAATCTTGACATTCTTGCCTCTGTTGCACATCAGGGTGGAGGACATGTCCTCGCGGCCCTCAAGGCATTCTCCCTGCCGGCCCTCCTTGGCCAGATCTCGGCCTCCCTTGACGGAGCAACAGCCAGCGGACTGTACGAGGCCCGCCTGGCTCGCGAGCAGGGATTCAGCTCGGTCCACGTCTTTGGCCCAGCCTATACGGACAACGAACTGGCCGGCCTGCTTGACACGGCGGATCACATCATCTTCAACTCTCCTGCACAATGGCGCCGGGTCCGTTCCGTCTGTCTCCGCGCCCGGGACAGCCAGGGTGGTTCACGCCAGAGGGCTGGCCGACCCGATCTGTCCTTCGGAATCCGGATCAATCCCGAACACAGCGAGGGGCATGTCCTCCTCTACGATCCCTGTGCACCCAAAAGCCGGATGGGAACCACGCGCGCTGTCTGGGATGCAACCGCACTTGAGGCAGCGCGGGCCGGGGAGGCTGACTTTCTGGACGGGATCAGTGGAATTCATTTTCACAATCTCTGCGAACAGGGTGCCGAACCTCTTGAGCGAACCCTGATGGCAATCGAGGAACACTGGGATGACATCCTCTCCCGCCCCGAAATCAGCTGGCTCAACATGGGCGGCGGGCACCATGTCACCAAGCCGGACTACAACCGGGCCCTCCTTGTCAGCCTGATGCAGCGTGCCCGCACCAGATGGAACGTGGAGGTGATGATCGAGCCGGGCGAGGCTGTCGCCATCCACAGCGGAATCCTCTCCAGCCGCATCCTTGATATCCACGAAAACTGCTGTCCAATCGCCATCCTGGATGTGTCGGCCACCTGCCATATGCCTGATACCATCGAGATGCCCTATACGCCTGCCGTCTGGGACGCACAAACCCTCTCCGGGCGTGACGAAATAGACCAGACCTGCCCGGGTGACGCTATCCGTCTTGCCGGCCGGACCTGCCTTTCAGGTGATGTCATCGGCGAATACCGCTTTTCAGCCCGGCCAGCCCGCGGAGACGTCATCATCC
>JAKPMW010000075.1 GCA_029548715.1 Spirochaetota bacterium
CATCCCGGTGCCCAAAAGACTTCAAACCGGAGTGGGGACGGGGCTTCGGCTCTGGGATGCGGCTGAGTTTTCGCCTGGGTTTTCGTGGGTGCGGGGTGATGTTGACTGGAACCTGTATACGGGCGACATCTGGCGGGTGAATGTTACCGGTGGTGTTTCCTACACGGATGCCTGGATGTGGCAAAGACTCCCCGGTGCCACGCTCTCCCTGCAGGCCGGATACCGCTTCAAGCAGGGTGAACTGCTCTTTGAGCTCGGCTACGCCCGCAATCACATCGACGTCCTCTCACGCCTCCCGCTCGAGGAGGTTGAAACTGTCAAGCTCCGGGTCGCGGTGATTGCCTGGCTGTGAGGGTTATGGAGATCATGGCCAAATTGTGCTGTGGGCATGAAATTCGGTCAATATCCTGATGGTTCGGACAGTATTTCAGTGTACCGGGTGTAGACAAACACGACCCACTCGGCCATCCGGGGTTCACACTTTTCCCACTTAGGGATGCACGGGAGGTTCCGCAAGGGACCTCTTTTTTTGTGTTTGCCAGGCAGAGCGCGGTTTGCGCGACTGTTGAAGATATGCAAAATTGCGACTAGAAACAGTTGCAAAACAGGCGCGAAATGCGTATGCTGAGATCATGAGCAAACAGGAGAAACTATTGGCCAGATTCAAATCGATTCCGGCTGATTTTACGTTTGAGGAATTGACGACGCTGCTTCAGGCGTTGGGTTATATACGCGTTTCCGGCGGGAAGACAGGCGGCTCACGGGTTGAATTTCGGGATACGGATAGTGGGGCTCCAATCAAGCTGCACAAGCCTCATCCGGGAAATATTGTCAAGAAGTATGCGCTTGAGCAGTTGAAAGAGTATCTGGAAGGATGGGGAAAAATATGAAGAACATGATGAGCTACCGGAACTTTCTGGGATCAGTTGAATACAGTGCTGAAGACAAGTGCCTGTTTGGCAAGATTCAGGGGATTGACGGACTGATTAACTATGAAGGGGAAAGTATTCCCGAACTTGAGCGGGCTTTCCATGAAGCGGTTGATGCATATGTAGAGGAAAACATGGCTGCCGGAATTGATGCACCTGAGTCCTGCAAGGGCAGTTTCAATGTGCGGGTCGACCCGGAATTGCACAGAATGGCAAAGCTGCGGGCTGCCGAGGAAAAGCTGACCCTCAACAAACTCGTCGCCCGGGCCATCCTTCATGAGCTGGAACGGGGTGGTTCTTCAGCAACTAAAAAAAAGAAAATGTTTCCGGTCAAGTAGCACCTATTACAGCAATAATGTCGTTAACTGTCTGAACAACCTGACAATCCGCTCCACCATCCGGGGTTCACACTTTTCCCACTTGGGACAGGGAGCTGGCATCGTACCCGAAGGGTAATGTCCATAAGCGCGGGATGCACGGGAGGTTCCGCAAGGGACCTCTTTTTTTTGTGGAACATGGTGCTTTATCATAAAGAAACGTATATTTTTGTTTTGATGCAAAGTGAGCAAAATTCGCTGTGTATTACGTTTGCTTTTTACCCAACTGCAATATACTCTGCAGAGGATGTCGATTCTGGTATTGGGATATTGTCTTCCTTCATCCCCTCGATGTGCAGAGCAATTGCTTCATGCATGAGAATTTCAGTTTCTTCGCGGGTCGCTCCAGTCGCTATACATCCGGGCAAGTCTGGCGAATAGGCCGCATAGTTGTTTTCAGCTTTTTCAATCACAACCAAAAATCTGTGCATGATTCCCCCATTTATTTAAGCCCGGCTTGTTTCAAGATACTGTTATATGTTCCGGGTGGAATATCATCTCCAGGATGCCCTGCTACGGTTACGCGCCCTGATTTTTCAGGGTGCTTGTACTGCCTGTGGCTTCCCTTTGTGACAACGAGAATCCAGCCATCGGTCTCAAGCATCTTGATGATATCCCTGATTTTCATTCCGACATCCCCATGCAATACTTTAAGGTAGTACATGGAAGACGTCAATCATTTGTCAGCGTTTACAAGTAATTCACGACACAGTCTATAAACGAACACGACCCACTCAGCCATTCGGGGTTCACACTTTTCCCACTTGGGACAGGAAGCCGGATGCGGACGTCCCGACGGGCCAAGGATGGCCGATTTTCGTCGGTGCAGGGAGCTGGCATCGTACCCGAAGGGTAGCGCGGACGTCCCGCACAGGCGAGGATGCCGACAAGTGCGGTGCTGGGAGCTGGCATCGTACCCGAAGGGTAACGCGGACGTCCCGCACAGGCGAGGATGCCGACAAGTGCGGGATGCACGGGAGGTTTCGCAAGGGACCTCTTTTTTTGTGTGCGCCTGGCAGGGTGAACCGATTCTTGCAACTCGCTTTACGTGAAGGTCGCCTCTTCCGCGACAGGCGACATGTATTCGTCGACTCCTTTAGCGGATTGACAAACGGGATGGGATCCTTGTTACTGGATCTGTTTTACAAAAGCCGCCCCGTACATTCGGGCATCTGCGAGTGCAGTCTCGTCGGGCTCCCATAAGCAGGTATGATTTTCACAAACGATTTCGAAGCCGCTTTTCCCGAGCCATTCGGCGATTTTTTTCGGCGCTTCGCCAGACCATCCGAGGCAGCCGAAGGAAGCAGCCTTTTTGCCTTTGAATCGCAGACCCTCAATGATTTCAAGTATTCTGGCCACGCTGCTCAGAATTCCCCTGTTGATTGTCGGTGAACCGACGAGGATGGCTTTTGATCTGAACACCTCGGTTATCACATCGTTTTTGTCTGTCTTTGCCGTGTTGACAACGACGACGGAGGTAGTGGGCGCTGCATCAATAATGCCCTGGGCAAGGGCTTCGGCGAGTTTTCTTGTTCCGTCCCACATCGAGTCGTAGAGGATTGCAATCCTGTCTTCCCTGTAGTCCCTGGCCCATGCAGATTATTTTTCGACAATCTGCAGTGGATCTTTTCGCCAAATAATCCCATGGCTTGTCGCTATTGTTTTTACGGGGATATTCATTCCGAGGACTTCGTCAATCTTTCGTGTCACGAGGGTCGAGAAGGGTGTCAGGATATTCGCATAGTATTTAATGCACTCAGCCCAGAGTTCGTCCTGTGCCACCAGGTCGTTGAAGAGGGCCTCGCTGGCGTAGTGTTGCCCGAAGGCGTCGTTTGAAAAAAGGATTGCGTCTCCGGTGAGGTAGGTGAACATGGAATCGGGCCAGTGGAGCATTTGTGCTTCGACAAAAACCAGGCTCTTGCCGTTCCCGATGTCGATGGAATCACCGGTCCTCACAACATGGAAATCCCAGTCCCCGTGCCAGATTCCCTTGAGTGACTTGACACAGTTGGCCGTGCAGTAAATCGGAAGATCGGGCCTGAGCCTTAACAGCTCAGGCAGAGCACCCGAGTGGTCATTCTCGGCGTGATTCTGAATGATGAAATCAATGTTACACGAACCACCCCGCTCTTGCGCGGGGTGGTTCGTGGCAAGATGCGCTTCAGGCGTCAGTTTGTATCGTTTCCGGTGTAAAACGTGGCATAGATCGGATAGTGGTCCGAGATTGTATCGGTAATCCCGGTCTTGTACACGCCTTTTGTTCCGGTAAAATCCTGTCCGGTGGCCGCAGTGTAAAACTGCATCCGGTCGTACGTATAGCTGTTGTTGGCGGAGACGGTTGTGTCGGTTCCGTTTTTGATGACGGTTGTGTAGGTTGACGAGGAGAAGCCGGCCAGATCACCACCCGAAGCGCCAGGGCTGTAGTACGATCCGTCCGCATTGAAGTCACCCAGGGCGATCACGTCCTGCTCGGAATACTTTGTCCGGGTGGAGGACATGGCTGTAACGATCATGGGGATTTCGGTTTTGGCGATTGTCGGGCTGGTGTGCACGTTGACAAGGGCAAAGTCGAACGCCTTGCCGCTGGCCTGGAAATGGCCCTGGAGCGGCGGGTACTTGAATGAGCCGCTGTAGAGGCCGGAGGCTTTTTTGATGATTGTGCTGTTTTTGTACACGTAGGCAAACTGGTTGCCCCGAACGTATGAATAGGCACCCGATCCGGCAATCGAATTGACTTTTGCCAGCAGGGTATTCATGACGGTAGTGGCGGTCGAGTCGGACGGGGTTCCGTTGGAGCCGACTTCCTGAAGCGCAATGATGTCGTAGCTTGCCACAACACTTGCGATCTTTGCCAGGGCGGTTGCGTTTGCCGCTTTGGTCGGTCCAAAAATCTTGAGATTAAACGATGCGATCTTGATGGTGCTTCCCGCAGCACGATCCGTGGATGCCGTTTGATCATCGATACCGGCAACCTCGGAAGAAACGCTGCATCCGAAGGCAAAGACCGCTACAAGGAAAAGACTGAAAATTCGAAGTACTGTGTGTTTCATATCACCCTCCATGTTTGTATATCGATTATCATCGACACTCACAATATCTGCCATGTGGGATGCGATATCCATAGGGTAAGTCACCTATTTTACAATAGTCCGTTTTTCTGTTTTACTGAACAGGCTCAGGAGGAGATGAAGCCGTCCCGGCGTGTGATGGACTGTTTCTCCATAATACGGAAGTTGCCTACGAAGCGACGTCCTCATCCTCAGGCACACCGGCCAGGGTCTGCTCGGCCTGGAGGAGGATGGCATGCGCGTTCAGGGAAAGCACATCCCCGCAGTCAAGACCGATCGAGGTACGCGAAAATTCAATATCCGCATTATCTCCGCATGCGGCCGATGCTATCGGGCGCGAGAGACTGATGATTCGGCCCAGTTCGGCCTGTGCTGTGGATGCATCTGACAGCGGGAAGATGCAAACCAGATTTCCGTTTTCATCTTCACCGGCAATCTCGAAAGGCTGCAGGGCAGCCAGCGCGCTTTCGCGCAGGATCTGCTGGATGGTTTCCCGCATCTTGCGTCGGACATCGGTGGGACTGTCGGATTCCACCCAAAAGCCGATCATCCCCAGCGAGCCGCAGTTGGTTTCCACAGCGCTTTCACGCCGGCGGATCATGTCAAGATGTGTCTCGAGTCTGTCGAGCAGGCAGGGGTAGCTCAGAATCTGCGGCCTCTCATCAGCTGACAGCGTCGTCGTCTTTTCCTTGACAGGGGACTCGTACATGATCCTGTCCCGTCCCCCTTCCTTGGCGAGGTAGAGCCTGTCATCGGCAAGGGCGATCAGCTCGTCAACCGAATCCGGAAAAACCTCGAAGTCACTGAAGGCCGAAAGCCCCGCGCTGAAACGGACTTCGATACTGGAATCCGAGAATGAGTATTTTGTTGCGATGTTTTTATCCCTGATGCGTTCGAGAATGGACAGCGCGGTTGTCTTGTCGCAGTCAAGGAAGAGGATGACGAATTCCTCACCACCATAGCGGGCAAGGACGTCATACAGCCTCATCGAATCGTGCAGGGTTTTGGAAAAGTTTTTCAGGACATAGTCGCCGGCAATATGCCCCATGGTGTCATTGATCTTTTTGAAAAAATCTATATCCAGAATTGCGACAGAACACTGGACGGCCAGAGGTGAACGGTTGTTGCGCTTGAGAAGTGCAAAGTGTTCGTTAAGGCGGGAAAAGAAATACCGCCGGTTGTAGACACCGGTTAGCGGGTCAGAGGAAGCCAGCTTCTCAAGGTGAAACTGGGTCTTCTTGATCCGGTCAATGTCCATGATAACTCCGGTGACGCGGACCGAATTTCCCTCGTCGTCAACGCCTACAACCCGTCCGGTGTCAAGGATCCACTTCCATTCGCCATTTTTTTTGCGCAGGCGCTGTTCGGTAAAATATGATTTTTCGGGGTGTTTGAGATGATCGTTGAGCTTGCGTTCGACACGGGCAATATCATCCGGATGAAGGAGCTTTGTCCACGAGCTGACATGCGGGGGGATTTCGTCCCGGGTGTATCCGAGGATGGCTGCCCAGCGCTCGTCGATATACAGGTCGTTGGTAATGGTATCCCAGTCCCAGAGCCCGAGATTTGCTCCTTCAAGAGCCAGTTCCAAACGCTGTTTGGCGAGTCTGACTTCGTCTTCCTGCTCCTGCAGCATGCGTGTTGCGTGGACATATCTTCTGCGGAAAAACCAGGTTGATACGAGGCCAAGGATGGCTGTGCCCATCAGGGCGAACCAGACTACGGTGCAGTCGGGCAGGGATGCTGCGGTACTATCCGGGGACGCCGCCAGCGCCTTGAATGAATGGAACACGCCGTTCATGTAAAAATCTCCACAATTTCAATTATTTGATTTTTCCGTGCCCGCGCAAAAGCGTGCCGGCATGAATCTTTCAATGTCAGCAATACCGTACATCCTCGAAACACAGCGACGCTCGTGCGGCATGAGCGAGTTGAGTGTATGAGCCGATCGCTGGCGTACATGCTCAAGCATGTGTTGCGACACCGAGAGGATACGCATGATTTCACTGTCAGGTACGTCATCGGAAGACAGTCTCATGACCTCAAGTTCGATTGGGGTGAATTCCCGTATGCGGTGCAAAAAACCCGAGGGTGTCATGGAGGAACTGTATGTGTCAATTTCACTCAGTGTTACCGAGCACATTGCATACCGTTCGCCGGACATGATCGTATCCAACCCCTTGATGACAACGCTGTACTGTGCTTCTTCTGTATGACGGAGTACCGGCGGGATAGCCATAGGGGGGATTCCCTATTTTCGGTACGATAATATCCGGGCACGGAGCAGATCCTTTTTCTGGGCCAGTCCAGTCAAGAGAAATGCGAAAAATTGAGAATATTAGCATAATGTAAAAATGGGGAATTTACCCCATGGAAGGTGTACTGCAGACTGCCTATCATCAGAGTGTCGGGATGACGTGAGTTTCGCATATCCGAGGAGGATTGCCATGAAAACAAAAACAGGGATTGTGTCCATAGCACTTGTCATGCTTTTTGTTTTAACAAATTGCAGTGTCGGTCCGGATATCGCAGGAGTTGCCGAGTTCGAATCCAGGGCGGTGACAACGCTCAATGGAAGTGCCGCGCCGGCATATCACAATCAGACTGACAGGATCCGGATTGCTTCATTTAATATCGAGATTTTCGGGACGACCAAGGCCGGTCGTGCCAATGTCCTCTGGACCCTGGCCCATATCGCCACCCGCTACGACATCATTGCCATTCAGGAAGTCGGATCAAACGGGACACCGTCAGACTCAACCGCCACGACAGTCATGAACACCTACATTAATGCCGTCAACGGTATTGCCGGATCGGGTGCCTATTCGTACGTTCGTGGGCACCAGTATGCGTTTGTCTATCGCAATGCGACCATATCGCTCAAGGCTTCGGGTTTGTACAGCGGTTCAAAGACCTTCAGCTATACACCGCTGCGGGCCAACTTTGCGGTTAAGAACAACAGCTTCGACTTTGCCATGCTGACCATCCATACCAGTCCGACAGTTGCTGTCACCGAGATACCGAACCTCCAGACGGCCATGTCCGAGACCCGCACCTTCTATAACGAGCAGGATGTGATCTGCCTTGGCGACTTCAATGCCGATGGGTCCTACTACTCGGCCGGCGCAGCCGGTGCCAGCCTCAATGGCTGGGCGACCTCGACCTATATTACGGTCATCAAAAACGGTGTAGACACGACCGTCTCCCCCAATAACAGCTATACTTATGACCGGATGCAGTTGTACTATGGTGCTTCCTATCAGGATTACACCGGGTACTCTGGTGTTCTGAAGTTTGCTTCGTATTACAATGTCAGCATGCTTGAGGGGACAACCACAACGGCAGGCAAGGAAGATGCCCTTTCGGATCACTATCCAATTTTTGCGGACTTCCGCAAGAATGCGGATACCAACTGACAGATTCAAGCCAGTGCAGATATCCAGCCCCTGCAGGCTACCTGCAGGGGCTGGTTGTTGCAGGGAAGATCCGGGGCGCGTGTGCATCCGTCGGGTCAGTGCTGGGAATCAGTGTGGCCCGGGACGCCGTATCACATGCCATCTGCCATAACTCCCGTATTGACAGGAAGATATGGAATCATGACAGGCATGCAGATGCTCAACTTCAGTCAACCCGATTGAGGCGTTCTCCGGCCAGCCAGGCCCGGATATTGGCGGCCATTCCATCCACAAGCCGCTGGCGGGACTGGCGGCTGGACCAGGCCATGTGCGGCGTGAGCAGGAGTTTTCGCGGATCATTGATTCTGAGGAGGGGGCTGTCGAGGGGGAGTGGTTCGCGGGAGTACACGTCCAGACCGGCTGAGGCGATGAGACCGGACTCAAGGGCCCGGACCAGTGCGTCCTCGTCGACCAGTCCGCCGCGCGAGAGGTTGTACAGGCGGGCGTGGGGTCTGCAGAGGGAGAGCTCGTGCTCGCCGATCAGGCCCCGGCTTTGCTCTGTCAGCGGGGCGTGAAGCGAGATGATGTCGGACTGTGCAAGGAGGGCTTCAAGCGAAAGGCGGGGCCAGGCTTCGTCGCGTGTTGACCCGCTTGCCGAGCACCATGAGACTGTACATCCGAGGGCAGTGGCGGCCCGGGCCACACTGCGCCCGATGGCACCCATCCCGATGATTCCCCAGTGCTGGCCGGACAGTTCATCAAAGGGCATCCCTGTCCAGGTAAAGAGCCCACTTGCGGTGTAGGCCCCGCTTTGCACATGACGGTGTGCGTCGGCGGGATTGCCTGCCTGCCAGAGGACCATGGAGAGGGTGTGCTGGACGACACTGGGGGTCGAGTAGCCTGCAACATTGGTGACGGCGATCCCCAGCCGGCGGGCGGTTGCGATATCGATATTGTCGGTCCCGGTGGCCGCGACACAGATCAGCTTGAGGCTGGGCGCCGCCTCAAGAAGCTGTCGGTCCAGGCGAACCTTGTTGGTGATGAGGACAGTGGCATCCCGGCAATGCGTGGGGAGGATTTCACTGGGGCTTGTGTCAAACAGGGCCAGGTCCCCCAGGGCGGCCAGGCCTTTCAGGCTGACATCATCCCCCAGGGTTGCGGCGTCAAGGATCGTGATCTTCATTTCTTCTCCGGCCGGACAGTCGTTCCATATACTGTGATTCTACCATAAACTGCCATGCACGAAGCGGTTTTCAGTGAGAACAGAGGGCTGACAAGAAATTCGACGATTAATGCATCAAGAAAGTGGACTGACCAGTCCGTCCGCAGTACCTTGATGAGACAAGGAATTTCAAGGAGTGGGGTGTGGTCAAGGAAATCGAGCGGATTTTGGACGGATTGGATGAAAAGGATCGAAAAATCATCCTGTGCGCCCGTTCGGAGTTTGCCAAATACGGGTTTTACAATGCCAACATGGACAGGATAGCCCTGGCGGCCGGTCTGGGCAAGGGCACACTCTACCGGCGCTTCATCAGCAAGCAGATCCTGTTTTTCGTCACTATCCAGGCCGATCAGCGTGAGCTGGTCAAGCGACTGGAGCAGCTTGATACCGATTTGCCGCTCAGACAGCAGATCGAAACCCAGCTGGCTGCTGCGGTGGAGTACATAGTCGAAAATGTGGATCTTCTCAAGCTGGCGATGCACGAGTACAGCAAGGTGCTTGAGGGCATCGAGCGTGACGAACTCAGGGAGCTGGTTCGTTCGATGCACCGCATTCAAACCGCATTCTGGCGGCGGATGGTGCGCAAGGCTCTCGAAACCGGGGCGCTTCCTCCCGCTACCGACGAGGAGATACTTGCATCCATGCTGACCGGCATGCTGAGGGCCATTTTGGCCGAGCTCTTCATTCTTGGTGATGAGACAAACATTGACAGGGAACAGATTTCAGCACGAAACAAGTTGTTTGTACAGATCCTTTTCGAAGGTGTATTCCGGAGCGTACCATGAAACAGAAAACGAACAAGCACACAGTATTCAGTATCCTTTTTGCCTTCCTCTGGTTGACGACTGCAGCCTGGGCCCAGTCGGGTCCTGCCAGTGTTGCGCAGGCCAGCCCCGACGTTCAGTCGCGCACAAACGCCCCCATGGTCCTGACGGTCAATGACTGTGTTGTCATGGCCCTTGACAAAAACCGCGACTATCTCATGGCCAAGCAGGATGTCTTGGTCAAGGAGGCCGCAGCTGATGCCATGTATGCCAATTTTTTCCCCTCCCTGGCTTTCAAGACAGCGGTAACGGTGCTTGACCCGAATATGGTAGAGGACAGCAAATCAACCTTGCCCCCACAGCTCGGTGGCGGAACCATGCAGACGGTCTACTCTCCGCTGTTTACGATGGGCCTTTCGGCTACCTACGCCATTCCCGGAATTCCGTTTTTTTCCGATGGTGCCTGGGGGATGGCCAACAAGGGGCATGAACTGACGCTCAAGGACCTTGAGTTGACCCGCAACAAGCTCGGCAAGATCCAGCGGGACGTGACGGCTGCCGTTTCAAAGGCCTTCTGGCAGCTCAAGTTGGCCGAGCTGGTTCATGACCTGACCAGGGCCAATAACGAGAGACTGGTTGCCTACATGGATGTGGCCCAGCGCAATTTCAACGAGGGGCGTGTTTCAAAGTACGAGTTGCTGCGTGCGCAGGTGCAGTTGGCAAATAACCAGCCCGAGCTTCTCAAGGCCGAAAACAATGTCCGTCTCTCCCGTGTTGCCCTCTTGCAGCAGCTTTCCCTGGATCTCGGGACACGGATTGAAACCCGGGGCCGGATGGAGACCGGGTTTGTCACGGTAACCGAGCAGCAGGCCCTGACTGCAGCCATGACCAACCGCAGCGAACTCAAGGATACCGATCTGGCACTTGAGGTTGCCCGGCTGCAGCAGGATCTGGCAGAATACGGGACGCGGCCCCAGCTGGCCGCCTTTGCCAATTACAACTGGGAGCTGAAAAAGACGGGCGGCCTCTTCAGTCAAAACGAGCGGACGATAGAAGGATCGTGGAATGCAGGGGTGCAGCTCTCGATCCCAATCTCCGAGCTTCTGAATCCGGCCTCAAAATCATGGAAGAACTCTGATCAGTACGATGCTGCCATCAAGCGGGCACAGACCCTGCGCAGCAATGTCGAGTCCCTGATCCAGCTTGAGGTCAAGCAAAACTTCCTCCGGCTCGAAGAAAACCGCAAGACTATTGCCAGCCAGAAAGTGGCGGTCGAGCTCTCAACCGAGGGGCTGCGAACAGCCCGCATTGCCTATAACGAAGGCCAGATCGGAAACGTGCAGTTGATGGACGCCGAGCTGGATTATCAAAAGGCCCAGCTTATGGAGTATCAGGCCTGGTTCGGGTATATCTCGGCAAAAATCGATCTCTACAAGGCAATGGGAACCTTGACAACAAGTTTGCAGTAACGCGAACGATACGATACAAGGACAAGGAGAATCATGATGAAGCTCAAGTTCCGCCCTACCAGAAAGCAGTTGATACTCGCGGGGGTTGCGTTGCTGGTTGCGTTTATCGCTTTCAGCCGGGCAAAAAAAAGTACCGGTCCGGATACGGGTCCGCAGACCGTTCCTGTGGTTATTGAGGACGTGACCAATACCGCTGTTGTCCAGCGCCTGATCATCAATGGTGAGATCAAGGGACTCAATCAGGCAGATGTCTATCCCGATGTTCCCGGGAAAATACTCGAGCTCTATGTCACCGAGGGACAGTATGTCGGGGCGGGACAGATTGTCGCTACCATCGACCGCAATCAGGTCGGCATGATCTTCATGCCGGCTACGGTGCGCGCCCCGATTTCGGGCATCATTGGCAAGATTTATGTCGAGAAGGGGCGCACGATTGCGCCCAGTGTTCCCGTGATGCTGATTGCGGATACCCGGGTAGTTGAGGGTGTCCTCAATGTTCCCGAAAAGGACATCGGCCTGTACAAGATCGGGCAGGAGGCCGAGATCCGTACCGAGAGCCACCCCGGGATGGTATTCAGGGGCTATGTTTCGCGGATTACCTCGCTGATTGATCCGTTGACGCGAACGCTTGAAGTCAGGCTGACCCTGGTAAACACTGACAACAAGCTTATTCCGGGGAACTATGCGGATTTTTCGATCAAGGTCCGGGAGATTCCCGATCAGGTGGTTGTCCCGTTTGATGCGGTGATTGACATGATCGAGCGCAAGGAAGTATACGTTGTCGAGAACACCGAATCACCACATGGCGGGGCTGCCGTCCAGGACAACCCCGGGACGCCAAAGACTGTTCCTCTCGGGAGCGGAAAATACCTTGTAGCCCGGCAGCGCAAGATTGTTACGGGGATTCGTGATGGGGGGATGGTCCAGGTTATCGAAGGACTCAGGCCCGGAGAACGGGTGATCTCACTGGGCAAGGAAAACGTTGTTGACGGTGTGCTGGTTCGGCCGGTCAGGATCGCTGCGAAAACGGGTGATGTGTCTGCCAGTGCCACAAATGCGGCTACCAATTCGGCCGCAGGGCAGAGGTAAGCGGCCATGAAGCTTATCGATACATCCATCAAGCGACCGGTTTTTACGGTGATGATCTATGTTGCGATCCTCATCCTCGGATTTACCGGCCTCTCAAAGCTCTCCATTGACTTTCTTCCCGAGATCGAGTTTCCCGCGATCGTTATCCTGACACAGCAGCCGGGCGTTGGTCCCCAGGAGATCGAGTCATCCATTACCCGTGTTATTGAAGGTGCGGTGGCTTCTGCCGAAGGAATAGACCGGTTGACTGCCACCTCCCGGGAGGGTTTGTCTGCGGTGACGGTCCTGTTCAAATGGGGAAAGAACCTGGATGCCGCAGTAGCGGATCTTCGGGACAAGATCGATCTGGTGATCGATCGTCTTCCTGATGACGCGTCCAAACCGACCCTGTTCAGGATAAGCACATCCAACATACCGATCATGTTTCTCGGTCTGGTGGGTGAAAAGCCGCTTCCCTTTTTGTTCGAGCTGGCAGACCAAAAGCTCAAGGACCAGATCGTCCAGGTCCCCGGGATTGCCACGGTTAACATCGAGGGACAACGCAAGCGTGAAGTCCAGGTTGTCCTCAACCGGAACAGGCTGGATGCCTACGGGTTGACACCGGACCAGATCATCAATGTCCTCCGGGCCGAAAACATCAATGCCTCGGGCGGGACCATCAAGAGCGGCTATAGCCAGTTCACCATCAGAACCGAGGGTGAGTTCAAGAACGTCGACGATGTCCGGAACATCATAGTCACATACCAGAGAGGGATTCCTGTTTATCTGCGCTATGTTGCCGATGTCAACTGGGGAATCTCCGAGGAGGTCTCGACATCCAGGTTCAACAACAAACCCGGACTGCGACTCGTTGTCTACAAGCAGTCCGGTGCCAATACGGTCCAGGCTGTGGACAGTCTTCGGGCCAAGCTCGAACGGATCCGGGCCGAGCTTCCGGCCGGGGTGCAATTGCTCGAAGCCTTCAGTTCGGCCGACTTCACTAGAAACTCGATCGGGAACACGGCCAGTTCGGCGATTTTGGGTGGTATCCTTGCTGTGATCATCGTGCTGATCTTTCTGCGCAACATCAGGGCATCCATGATCATCGGACTGGCGATACCGACATCGATTATCGCGACCTTTATCGGGATGTATTTTTTCAAGGTCAACCTCAACATGATTTCACTGGGAGGTCTGACACTCGGTATCGGAATGCTGGTGGACAACGCCATTATTGTGCTTGAAAACACCTTCAATTATATGAGTCGTGGTGCCAAACCGGCGGAGGCGGCCCGTCTCGGGACCCAGGAAATTGCGGGGGCCATTTTTGCTTCGACCCTGACGACGGTCTGCGTGTTCCTCCCCATCGTGTTTACCGACGGGATGGCCAAGGAGATTTTCAAGGATATGGCGCTGACGGTTTCGTTTTCGCTGATGGCCTCCATCTTCGTGGCAGTGACTCTTGTGCCGATGCTTTCGGCCAAGTATCTGCGCTATCACGACGAAAAGGAGCTGAAAAAGCTGGAGCCACGGCTCTATAAAATCGTCAGCTTTGGCGAACGGATTCTTGAATTCCTGGAATCGAAGTACAAAGAAGGAATCCGCTGGGCTCTCGCCAACCGGAAAATGCTTATCATTGCAGTCGTCGGTATCTTTCTTTTTACCATGATGGTTGTCATGCGAGGCGTGGATTCGGAGTTCTTCCCCGAGTCGGACCAGGCCTCCATCAAGGTGACCGTGACCATGCCGGTCGGGACCAGGCTTGAAACGACCAATGAAGCGGTCGAGCAGATGATCGGACTCCTCAAAAAGGCCGTCCCTGAAAAGTATATCAGAAATGTGTTTTTTGTCAGCGGGAGCCCGGGCGGATTCTCGGCCATCTTCAATGCGTCCGGTTCGCATGTTTCCACCTTGCGGGCACGGCTTGTTTCCAAGAGTGAGCGTGATAAGACGACAACGGAGTACATCAAGACTCTCAAGGATCTGGTACAAAAGGCCCCGGCACCACTTGGTGTTGCATCCATTAATATTACCGGCCAAGTCGGACCAGGATTTGGTGGCGGGGCTCCGATAGATATCCTTGTGCGTGGATACGACCTCAAAAAAGGTGCCGAGATCGCCAAGCAGCTCAAGACGATCATGGAAAAAGTGCCCGGCCTGTATAACATCGATGTCAGTCGCAAGGAAGGTGCTCCCGAAATGTCGATCCGGGTCAACCGGGTCAAGGCCGCCAGTCTTGGTATCAATATGGCGTCGATTGCCACGACCATTCAGCAGAGCGTGCTTGGCCGGACAGCGACATACTTGCGGGAGGGGGGACGTGAGTATGATGTTCTTGTCCGGCTTGACGAGAAGGACCGCAAGAGCATAGAGGATATCGAAAATATCCAGGTACTTTCCGGATACACCAGACGTCCTGTCCGGATCGGAAACATTGCATCGGTTGTTCGTGACGTGGGTCCGATCAATATCGAGCGGGATGACCAGGAACGTGTGATCCATGTGACCTGCTCTTCCTTCAGGGGACTGCAGCAGTCGGTGGATGACATTCAGGCTGAAGTAAAAAAACAGATCGTTTTGCCGGCGGGCTTCAGTCTTGAATACAAGGGCAATTTCAAGGACATGCAGGATACCTTTGGTGACCTGATTCTCGCGGTCATGGTTGCGATTGCCCTGGTATATGCAGTGATGGCATCCATCTTCGAATCCTATCTTGATCCCTTCATCATCTTTTTCACCATTCCGCTTTCGCTGATCGGTGTCATCTGGATGCTCTTTTTGACGGGAACATCCCTGAATGTCAACTCGATGATCGGGATTCTTGTCCTGGCCGGTGTTGTGGTAAACAATGGTATTGTGCTTGTTGACTATATCAATATTCTCCGGGCCCGCGGGTACAAGCTCGAAGAGGCAATCATGGAAGGAGGGAGGCGCCGTCTCCGGCCGATCCTGATGACGACGCTGACCACGGTTATTGCCCTTGTGCCTGGTGCGATCGGGATGGGCGAAGGTGACGAGGCCAATATTCCGCTTGCCAGGACAGTTATTGGCGGCCTGACGGTTTCGACCTTTCTCTCCCTCTTTATCGTTCCGACCATCTACCTGTCCTTTGATCATATCTCCGAGCGACGCAGGAAAAAGCGGGCGGGCCGGGTTCCTCTGATCAGGCGGATTGGTCATCGGCTGGTATCCATAATATTCAGGGAGAAGAAACGATGAAAATGATCATGGTGGTCTACAATCATTCGGTTGATGACGAGTTGATGGATGTGCTCAAGGAATGCGGAGTGGAGGCCTATACCCATTTTGCCCGGGCCACCGGTGTCGGAGGGCAGGGGCCGCACATGGGGGACAACATCTGGCCGGCCTTGAACAATGTATTGTATGTTGTGGTTCCCACTGAGACGATGGCAAAAAGGGTGCTCGCTGCCATCAAGGAACTCAAGACACGCTTCAGGAGTGAGGGTATCCAGGCATGGTCCTGGAAAGTGGATTCTGAGGTATAAAGGACGGAAGATGAGGAAACTCTCGCTGCAGAATGACGGGATTGAAGCATGCTGCGAGGCGGCCGGCAGGGTTCTGGCCGCCGGAGGTCTTGTTGTCGGACCCACAGACACCCTGTATGGAATCTTTGCAGCGTGGGACGATCAGCAGGCTGTTGAACGCCTGTACGCCCTCAAGGGAAGGGATCAGGAAAAGCGCTTGCTTGTACTTGTCTCCGACCGCAGAATGGCGGAAGGCGTGGCCGGGGTCCCTCTCCCGGCGGCGCTTCTGCACTATTGGCCCGGGCCCCTGACCGCGATTTTGCCGGCTGGTACCCATCCCTTTGGCTGGGAGACACAGGCAGTGCGTCTTCCCGATGATGATTTCTCCAGAGGGCTTGCCAGACATCTGGGCAGGCCCGTATATGCGCCAAGTGCCAATCATCAGGGTCAGAGCCCGGCCAGGACGTGCGAAGAAGCTGAAAGCATGTTTGGTGACGAGGTCGATCTCTACATAGACGGGGGGGCAGCCAGGACAGATGCCCCGTCGACAATTATTTCTCTTGCGGGGGATGCACCCGTCCTTGTCCGGCAGGGGATCATCGAAGTGACGATTGAGGACTTCGCCTGATCAGGCAGTCCAGGTTGGTTTGATGCAGCGTGAACGGTTTGTCACGGCGGCATGTTGTCTTGCCCGTTGTCGCTGGGCGACAAAGAAACCGGTCAAGAGCGCCAGGATTGCACCCGGTATGATCAGCAGGACTGGATGGCGGATGAGAAAGGGCTGCTCATCGCGGGAGGACACGCTCTGGGTGGGGTGTGCCGGAACTGTCCTCGGTGGCAGAGTTTTGGGCTGAATCTGCTCACCGCCTGTCATTCCGTAGAGCAGGGCCAGCGAGCGGATGGTTCCCTTGTCCGTGGTCAGGAGATCAATCTGCCGCTGCCTCTCCGCCGACGCAGCCTTTATTGACGCGATATCCTGCCTGATTCCGGCAATCGTCCGCTGTTTTGCCCAGGCATCAACAACGCCGAGATTGCCGAAGAAAAACTGGAACGCCATAAACGCAACAATGCCCGAAAGTGCAAGCGGCAGAGCCAGTCGCAGATGTTTTCTGATATCCATACGCATATTATTATCGGCATTTTGCGTGGTGGCATGAGGATCTGCTGCCTTTTTCGGGGTAGCGGCCAGACTTTTTGCTCTCCTGTGATGGCGTGCGGGGCTTGCGAGATTTGCAATCTGGTATTGCGCTTCGGGAGCGCCCGGTCTGTAATTACAAACAAGGAATGCCTATCCCGGAATCGCATGACAAGAACATGATACGATCCCGGGCTTTCTGGCCAGTGCCCACTCGCCGCGACCCGATGATGCGCGTCAGGCCTGAGGCTGTTCCCCAAAAAAACCGCGCAGGCTGTGCGCGGTTTCAACGAAAATCTGCAGGACCTAAAGGTCAGTGACGGTCTTCGAAGGTGTAGGCATCGGAGATATCGTCGAGATTGTCAATATCCAGCCAGTGTCCATGGATGTATTCAACCTTGATCTTGTGTCCCTTTTTCATCAGCTCGGCAAAGACACTGACCATGGGCATGTTGCCCAGGCGACCTGCAGCCGAGAGTTCGTCAAGGGTTTCGACGAGGATGCCGGCTCCACGGGCCGAAAACATGGCCAGGCCGATCCATTCGCCATGGACCTTGGCCTTGTCGATGTCGTTTCCAATGGACTGGACGTAGATATTGTCCTCGCGGTATTCGCGGGTATGCTCGCGGTCGGCGATGACGAGGTCTGTGGTGCGACTGTGCTTTTCGGGATGCTTGGACCAGCTTGAGTCGACCACAATGGTAAAGTCTTCCTGACTGTCGAGAAGGTTGAGCAGAATAAACTTTTCAAAAAGGATGTCGCCAAAGGAGAAGACAAGGTTGCCGTTGATAAAGCTCTTGGCAGCGTAGAGGGAGGCGGCCTCTTCGGTGCTTTCAAACTGGTCATTGTCAAAGTACTTGATGTTGGGGAGGTTGACGGCTTCCTTTTTATAGCCCCGAACCGTGGCAATCTGCTTGAGTCCGCAGTCGTTGAAGGATGCTACCAGCTTGGCAAGGATCGGTTTTCCGCCGATGGGGATCATTGTTTTGGGCCGGTTTTCGGTCATCTTGCCAAAGCCCTTGCCCTGGGTTGCCCCAAGGATGACGACGCTTGTGGTTTCGCCTGTGGCGGGGAGATAGAGCTTTTCCTTTTCCTTCAATTCGGCCATTCCCTGGAGCCTGAAGAGTTCCTTGACGGGAACGATCTTGTCTTCAAGAGACAGCAGGGTGCCGCTTTCCCG